>NZ_CALCYR010000059.1 GCF_937906425.1 uncultured Methanobrevibacter sp.
TTTTAATTTTTAATTAATTTTTAATTTTAATTTTAATTTTTAATTTTAATTTTAATTTTAATTTTAATTTTAATTTTAATTTTAATTGATTATTTGACTCTTAATCATTTTAATTAATTATTAAGTCTTATTTCCATTTTCAGGTGATAAAATGTTAAATGTTGGAAATGCTATAATATTTGCTGATGAGGCAATGTATCAGAGTTCAAACGGTTTGTTTTCATACTTCTCAACAACTAATGGTACAGGTATTGGAATACTTGATAACTCATTAACTGTTATCACTCAGGCATTACAGATACCTGTGGTGATACTTTTATTAGTATTTTTAATCTTCGCTGTAGTAACTTTAGGTAAGCTATTATCAGAATACCTTTCTCGTAAGAAAGTACCGGTTTCCTTAATCAAAGATTTAATTTATTTGATTTATGATGCAGAGTCTGCCGAGGATATTAAAAATATAGTCAATAATGCAGATATTCAAAAGTCTCAAAAGGCTCTTTTATGTGAACTTGCAGATAGTGAACATCTTGGTAAAAAATCAAGGGAAACCTTGGCTCGTCGTTTGATTGATGGTGAAGAGGATAAGATTGCTAAAAATCTTAACAAGACAGATATTGTTACCCGTTTAGGACCTACCCTTGGTTTGATGGGTACATTGATTCCTATGGGTCCTGGACTTGCAGCTCTTGGAACAGGTGATGTAACAACCCTTGCAGGTGCGATTACCATTGCATTCAATACAACTGTTATTGGTATTGGTGCAGGTGCTGCTGCATATTTCTCTTCCAAATTGAGACGTAGGTGGTCTGGTCAATATCTTGCTAACCTGGACGCCTTGATGGATGCAATATTAGACAATATTGACAAAAGGGACGCCAGACTTAAGTAATCACTAGGTGATTGTGATTATTAAAATAATTATTTAATTTAATTTTAAGATTTTAAGTTTAATTTTAAGATTAAGTAAATTTTTAAGTTAATTATTAGGTTAATTATTAAAGATAATTATTAAGATTAATTATTAATTAGGTGATTTTATGGCTCGTCGTCAAGGAAAGGGACGTTTTGAAAGTGAGGAAGAGGATCCTA
The DNA here is from genome assembly GCF_937906425.1 of uncultured Methanobrevibacter sp. Lineage (GTDB taxonomy): Archaea > Methanobacteriota > Methanobacteria > Methanobacteriales > Methanobacteriaceae > Methanobrevibacter. Next base: position 1,093 of record NZ_CALCYR010000059.1, read on the forward strand.
TGGCAGGAACTGCCAATCTTGTAGATGCCATGTTGGTTATTGCTGTGGGATTGCTTGTTTTCCTTGTTCTTGCATGGAATATGCAAAGTGTATTATTTAATCAGGACATGTCTCAAGAGGATAGGGAAGCTGTTATGGATGCTATGAATCAGGAAATGGTTGAGATTCAGGAAGGACAGCAATTAAATGAAACTCCTGATACAAGCAATCAGACTGGACAAGGTTATACTGAGATGGGTAAGGTTTATAAGGATCCATCTACGGGAAAAATGATTATGGTTCAGAATACTTCTTCTTAATCATTTTTATTTTTTTTAGTTTTTAATTGGTTATTTTTTTATTTTCTTTGTTTTTTTGTTCTTTTTTTAGTTTTTATATTGGTTATTTTTTATTTTTTATTTGATTTTTTTGTTTGTTCTTTTTTTCCTTAATTGTTTTACTAGTTAATGCATTAAAATTTTAGAAATTTGATTTTCTTTAATTTATTTATATTATGAATTATAAAATAAGATTAGTAATGGTAAGCCGAAGACAGCTGCTGGTTTTTTTAAACTAGGGAAACTCCGCACATCAAATAGACTGTAAAGTTGAAAAACTTATGCTGAG
>NZ_CALCYR010000060.1 GCF_937906425.1 uncultured Methanobrevibacter sp.
ATCTACACTCTTTCCCTACACGACGCTCTTCCGATCTTAAATTAAAAATTTAATTTAAATTTTTTATAATTCAATTAATTTGATTAATTTTGATTAATTTAAGTTATTTTGATTAGTTTAATTTATTTGAAAGATTTAATATTCAATTTTTAATTATTTTATTAAGAATTTAAAAATTTTAAATTTTTATTTGTAATTTAAGTTTAATAAATTTATAAACAAAATGGAATGTGATTATGATGATGAAAGCTGACGCATACAAAGTTGTAGATAATGTCTACTGGGTAGGAGTATTGGACTGGGACATTCGTGACTACCACGGATACACCTTAGACGGTACCACCTATAACTGTTACCTGGTATTTGGTGAAGATAAAGTTGCTTTAATTGATAATGTTTATCCAGGTAAATCTGAACAGTTCTGGGGAAGAATTTACGATGCTTTTGAAAAGGAAGGCAGGGAAGTCAAGATTGATGTAGTTATTCAAAACCACATTGAAAACGACCATAGCGGTTCCCTTTCAGAAGTTGTTGCAGCATTCCCTGATGTTGAAGTCTATTGTTCCAAAAAGGCAGAGCCTGGTTTGAAAAACCACTTGCCTGAACTTGAAGACTTTGAATTCAATACAGTAAAAACCGGTGATTCCCTTGACATTGGCGGCAAGACCTTTAAATTTGTAAACGCTCCAATGCTTCACTGGCCTGACAGCATGTTTACCATGTTGATGGAAGATGGAATACTCTTTTCAAACGATGCATTCGGTCAACACATCTGTCTTTCCGAAAGATTGGATGTTGAGGTTGATCCTGCAATCCTTACAGAGGCTGCAAGAAAATACTATGCTAACCTAATTACCCTTTCCTCTCCAATGGTTGGAAGAAAAGTTCAGGAATTGGCTGATTTAGGCTTGGTTGATGAGCTTAAGATGATTGCTCCATGTCACGGTCAAATATTTACAAATCCTAACTTCATCATTGATTTATACACCAAATGGTCTACCGGTGCATATGATGAGGACAAGATCACCTTTATCTATGATACAATGCACCATTCCACACAAAGAATGGCTCATGCAATGGCTGAAGGCGTAATGAGTGAAGGAGTAAAGGTTAAGATGTACTTCATGCATGATGATGACAAGTCAGATGCAGTTACTGATGTGCTTGACTCCAAGGCAATCTTTGTTGGTGCACCTACCATGATGAACAATCCTTTCCCTGGAATTGGGGATGTAATGTATTATCTTAACTGTTTAAACTTTGGCATGATTGACCAAAAGAAGGCAGTTGTATTTGGTTCCAAAGGTTGGGCAGGCGGATCTACAAGAGTGCTTGCAGAAAACCTTGAAGGTGCCGGATTTGAAGTAATTGAACAAAAGGAAATTGACTTCAAGCCTAGTGATGAAGTATTGGCAGAATGTTATGAATTAGGTAAAAAAGTAGCTCAAATGATTAAAGAAGAATAATTCTTCTTTTTACTTTTTTTACTTTTTTTACTTTTATTATTTTTATTTAATTCTATTTTTTCACTATTTTTTTTAATTTTTATTTTATTTTATTCTTTTTATTTATTTAATTCTGTTTTTTCAGTATTTTTTTTAATTTTTAATCTTATTTTGATTTTTTCATTGATTTTAAATTAATTTATTTAGTTTTTACTATTGTTTTTTAATAAAATTTCCTTCAAGCTTTCAATTATTAACTCGTTTAACATATTTCATGTAATTTTTCTTCAATTTCATGTAATTTTTAAATCATTGAAAAGACTTATTTTTTCAATAAAATTGAATATTTTACTTTTTTTACATTTTTACAATTTTTTTGCATTTTGTTAATCAAATTAAATTTTATCAATCTAATTTTATTTTATTAAACAAATTAAATTTTAGATTATTTTTAAAAATTTTCATTATTTTTTAATTTTATATTTTTTTTAAATTTTTGCAAAATTAAGGAAAAATTGATTTTTTTTAGAAAAGTTTAAATAAATTTAATTTAATAACTTTAAGTGTACTAGTTAGCTCTTAATATTTTTTGCCTTATAAAAAATGTTAATGGATAGTATACTTGTGCTTTTTTTATTTAAGAGCTATCTAGTCGTTATTATTTTCTATTTTTTACTTTATTTCTCTTTTTCTTAATTTAGATTACTTATTTTTGTGAATTTAAGTTTTATATTGCTTATTTTTAAGATTTTTATTTTTAGTACTTATTTTTTAGAAATTTTTTTTATTCAGTTTGATTATTATTTTATTTTATTTTTTTATTTTTTTTTAATTCTGAATCACTAATTTTCAGAATTTTAATTTTAGAATTTTTTTATAAAAAATTTATTTTTAACTTAGTTTAGTTATTTTTTTTAAAAATTTTTCAGAAATTTTTATCATTTTATGTTGTTTCTGATAATTTTATTGAATGTTTTCCCTATATTTTTCTATTTTTGTTAATATTTTGATGTATTTTGTCAATATAATTCATTAATACTTTTATATTCCTTTTTTATTAATTTTTCATTGAATTATAAGTTTTTTTATAATTTTTAGCAAAAACTTTTTATATCTTAAAACATATCTTATAAATAAGGACTATTCTAAATTAAAAATCTTCTTTTAACATATCACCCCCTTTACATATACAAAATTAGTTTTAGATTTTAGGATAGTTCTTGAGGTTACTCTTGATAAAAAATTTACTAACACAATTTTGGATGAATATGAACAAAAGAGTAACCTTCATTCTTATCTATTTATTTTCACTATTTTTTACTTATTTTAATTTCTTTAAGCTATTTTTTACTTATTTTAATTTTTTTCAGCTATTTTTTACTTATTTAAATTTAATTTTTTTAGCTATTTTTCACTATTTTTAAAAGATCTTTAACTGTTTTTCAACTTCTTTTTTTACAAATATTTTTCCTGATTATTTCCCATTTAATATTGTATAAATAAAAAATATAATTATCAAAAGTTTTTTATAATAAAACAAACCCATCTATATTTATATGGATAATTTAATCTAGATTTATTAATTATTCTAATAATTTAAATTAATAAAAATGCCTTATTTGGTCTTGTCGGATTCAAATATGTCATTTTTTAATGGAAATGGTCTGTTGTCATCTTAGGCATCTGGACTGTTTTTTTATTTATATTTATTTAAAGTATTTTAAAATTAAGGAGATATTATGGCACAAATTAATCAACCAATGTTTATCTTACGTGATGATACTGATAGATTTCAAGGCAGAACCGCTTTGAGAATGAATATTCTTGCCAGTCAGATATTGGCAAGTATTGTAAGAACTACCCTTGGTCCTAAGGGAATGGACAAGATGTTAGTGGATAAGATGGGTGATGTTGTTGTAACCAATGACGGAGCAACAATCCTTCAGGAAATGGATATTGCACACCCTGCAGCTAAAATGCTTGTTGAAATTGCAAGAAAACAGGAACATATCGTTGGGGATGGAACTACAACCGTAGTTATCATTGCTGGTGAATTGCTTAAGAAGGCTCAAGAATTGATTGAGGATGGAACTCCGGTACCAACCATTCTTTTAGGATACAGATTGGCTGTTGCAAAGGCTTTGGAAATTTTATTCGACATTTCCATTGATGCAAGAGATGAAGAAACCTTGTTTGGAATTGCAAAGACTGCAATGACCGGTAAAGGTTCTGACTATGCAAAGGATGAATTGGCTGAATTGCTTGTTCAGGCTGCACTCAAGGTTGAGGAAGGAGAAAAACTTGACAAGAAACTTATTAAAATCCACAGAATCAATGGTGGAAGCATTGAGGATTCTGAAATTGTTGACGGCATTTTCATCGACAAGGGCAGAATGTCTGAAGCAATGCCTGCTGAAGTCCATGATGCAAAGATTGCATTGATGAAATATCCATTGGAATTGAAGGACCTTGACAATGCAAAGGTTGACTTTACAGATCCTCTTCAAATGCAGGCGTTCCTTGACAATGAGCAAGAAATGCTTAAGGACATCGCTGACAAGATCATCGATTCCGGATGTAATGTATTGTTCTGTCAAAAGGGTATTGATGATGTTGTTGCACATTACTTGACCAAGGCTGGAGTAATGGCATTCAAGAGGGTTAAGAATACTGATGTAAAGAGAATCATGAAGGCAACCGGTGCTGAATTGGTTACCAACATTGAAGATTTGACTTCCGATGTATTAGGTACTGCAGGTTATGTGCATCAGGAAAAGGTATTTGACCAAATATTAACATTCATTGAAGATTGTGAAGATCCTAAGGCAAGCTCCATTTTAATCCGTGGAAGTACAAGACATGTTTCCTCTGAAATTGAAAGAGCTATGGAAGACGCTTTAGGTGTAGTTGCAGCTACTGTTGAGGATGGAAAAGTAGTTATTGGTGGAGGAGCTCCTGAAATTGAAATTGCAAGACAACTCAGAGCTTTCGCCAATACTGTAAGTGGAAGAGAACAATTGGCTATTATGGCATTTGCAGAAGCTTTAGAAATTGTTCCTAAAACCTTGGCGGAAAATGCAGGATTGGATACAATCGATTTGCTTGTTGAATTAAGGGCTTCACATGAGAAGGACATCAACATGGGATTGGATGTATTTGAAGGAAAAGTTGTTGATATGAAAGAAAGAGGTGTTGTAGAACCTCAAAGAGTTAAAAAGCAAGCTATTCAATCTGCACAGGAAGCTTGTGAAATGATTTTGCGTATTGACGACTTGGTCGCTGCTGCCGGTGCACTTGAAAAAGTTGATGAGGATGAAAACTTAGATAATAGTGGAATGCCTCCTGCACCTGGTATGGGTGGAATGGGCGGCATGCCTGGCGGAATGCCTCCTATGATGTAGACAAGCTTTTTTGGCCTTCGGCCAAAAAACCTTGACCAAAATCTTGTCGAGTTTTGCTTCGGGTTTGCTTTTTTTAAATTCTTTTTAACTAATTTTTAATTTTTTTACTACTTTTTTACTAATTTTTTAATTTTTTACTAATTTTCTAATGCTTTTTCTCAAATTAGTTAAAATTAAATTAAATTAAATTAAATTAAATTAAATTAAATTAAATTAAATTAAATT
>NZ_CALCYR010000061.1 GCF_937906425.1 uncultured Methanobrevibacter sp.
AAAATAAAAAATAAAATTATTTAAAAATTAATTAAAAAAATAAAAAATAAAATTAATTTAAACTAAAAGAAGAAAAGTCAGAATTAATCAAAAACAACATTTTCTATCATGACTATTTCACCGCCAACAATAGTCATTGTAGGAATTCCCTTATACTCAAAGCCATCAAATGGAGAGTACTCTGCCTTGGTATAGAACTTGTCAATGTCAAATTTTCCTTCTTTTTTCAAATCAACTACAACCAAATCAGCATCATATCCTTCCCTGATAAATCCTTTATTTTTTAATCCAAAACGAATAGCTGCATTTTCACTGAATATTTTAGGAATCAATGACAAATCCAAATTATTTCTATTTACCTCAGTTAACAATAAGGAAAGAACGGTTTCAAGAGCTGGAATCCCTGGACTTGCATCCCAAACCCCTTTGCTTTTTTCCTCCAAACTGTGGGGAGCATGGTCTGTACCTATAATTGACTTTTCATTCAAGTCAGAAATGGAAACATTTTCACCAATTTCCCTTAAAGGAGGATTTGTCTTAATAAAGGTTCCAAAGCGATTAAAGTCCTTGTTGTTACACAATAAATGATGTGGAGTGAATTCATAACTTACATTATTTTCAATAGCTAAATTTAATGCGGTTTTTGTGCTTAAATGACAAATGTGTAAATTATTCCCATATTTTTTTGAAAGGCCTATAGCCTGCTTTACAGATTCAATCTCAGATTCGGCAGAACGAAGATAGCTGTATGCAATAACTTCAGTTTCATCAGCCAATTTTTCCCTATTCTCTTCAATGATTGATTTTTTCTCTGCATGAACAGTGATTATTGGATTATTGTCCAAATTGGAAACATCCCTAAAGATTCTATCAAGCTCTTCATCTTCCTCAAGATCCATAAAGACCTTAAATGACATAGGATTTAATTCCTGAATCTTTTTCATCTCATCAAAGGAGGAATGTCCTGCATGAAGACCAAAATTAACCACTGATTTTGACTTTCCAATCTCAAGTTTTTCCTTGAAATTTTTATAGGAATTTGTCTTTGGAAGAGTGTTTGGCATGTCCATTACAAAGGTAAAACCACCATTTGCAGCAGCCATGGACCCTGTATGGAAATCTTCCTTATAAGTCAATCCAGGGTCTCTAAAATGAACATGAGGATCAATCAAGCCGGGAAAGACATATTGACCATTCAAGTCAAACTCCCTATAACCATTTATGGTAGACTTGGAAATTTTACTTATTTTACCCTCTTCAATAGCTATATTGAACTTATTAGTTTCATTTACAAGTTTTGCATTTTTTAAGACTAAATCAAACATAAAACCACATGAAAAAATTGATTAATAATCCATTATTATAAAAATTTTTGAATTCAATTAAAATGAAATAATTACTAAAATCATTATTTTATTAAAATACTTAATTTAATATTTAAAATTTATATTTTATAAAATTTTTTTAAAAAAAATAAACTTAATCAAAATCCTAAAAATATTAATTTTTAAAAAATAGGAAAATAATAAAACTACTAAAAAAATAAAAAAAGCTATGAAATCAATAAAAATAGGAAAATAGATTTAAAAAATATTGTTCTTAAATACTCAAACAAAATTAATGGAAATAAAAAAAAGGCACTTAAATTAATAAGTGCCTTGACCTATCCATATAGGCTTTAATTTTGTGTTTTGACCGAATCTATTGTAAAGTAAGTGCATCTGGTTTACATTTTTTAATACATTGTTCACAAAGGGTACAGAAACCTGCAATAGGCAAGTTAACTTTGTATGCCTTGTGTAACATATCATATGGACATGCGTCAATACATTCTCCACATTCGTCACACTTGGATGGGTTGAATATGATTCTATCTCTAGAAACAACTTCTCCATCAATCTCTTTGTCAACATAGTCTAATTGTAATGCATCGTTAGGACAGACAGAAGCACAAGCACCACATCTTACACACATGGTGAAAGCTGGTTCTCCTGCATCTTTCTTACGGGATGGGATTTCCATGCCTCTTTTGGTTACTACACGAATAGCTTCAGTTGGACATTTTAATGCACAACCACCATCATAGAGACAGGTTTCTTCTTCCCAACAAATTCCTTCAGATGAAGCAAATTTAGATGCTCCTCTTTCAACTTCTAAATCAATTGCATCAACCGGACATACGTTTGCACATAAAGCACAAGCTGCACAGACATCAGGAAGAGCTACAGTCAAGTCAGATTTAGGGCTGATGAAGTCACCAGGACAAGCATCAACACAAGTGTTACAACCAATACATGATTCAGCTTCTAAAGTGAATTTCTTAATTTCTTTAGGACGTTTAGCCGGGTTTGCATTGCCTGCGATGAAAATAGCGTTCCAAGGACAAGATTGAGAACAAACTCCACATTGGATACATTTATCTTCATCCACAACAATTTCTTCACCATAAGCAGGTAAGGTAATTGCGTCAACAGGACAATCTTCTATACAAACTCCACATCCTTTACAATCATCGATGTATACGCGACCTTCAGGAGTAATAACTCTGTTAACAGGTTCTTTAACACCAGGAACTCCGATAACGTCAACAGGACATACGTCCACACATTTTTGACACATTACACAGAATCCTTTTAAGAGTTGAGAATCTTCAGGATCCAATTTAAGAGTTTTACTAGGACATGCGTCTACACATTCACCACATTCGTCACATTTGGTTTTGTTAAAGATTAATCTTACTTGAGTGTTTCCTTCTTCATCAATAGCTATGTCATCAACTTGTAAAGCTCCGTTTGCACAAACTTCAGCACATTTAGGTTCTTCGCCACAAGTGTCACAGTAAACGATGTGATCGCCTACTTCAATAGCTGCTGTAGGACAAGCACCTTCACATGCACCACATTTAATACAGCTATTTTCATTGAATACTATCATTTTAACACTCCAAAGTTAGATTTTGTTTATTAAGTTTCCTTCACTATCATATACTTCGACAGTAGCTAATCTCATTTGGCTATCCATTGTGTGGGTAGCACAGGATAAACATGGGTCGTAAGCTCTGATAACCATTTCCATTAAGTTGAAAATCTTATCGTCTACTTCTACACCAGGTTTAATGTAGTCTTTAGCTACTTGTTGAATACCCATTTCCATAGCAGGGTTGTTTTGGATAGTTGCTACTACAATGTTTGCGTTGGTTACTAAACCATCTTCATCAGTTTTGTAGTGGTGGATTAAAGTACCACGTGCAGCTTCTACAATACCTGCACCTTCACCTGCAGTTCTTTCTAAAGCTTCAGGGAATTTGTCACCGGATAAGTCTTGTTCTAATGCATCTACAGCCATTTCAGCAGCAGCTAATAATTCGATTAATCTTGCCCAGTGGAATAATAATGGGTATTGTGCGTAACCGAATTTGTCTCTGAAGTCTTCTAAAGCACCTTGTGCTAAAGGAGCAGCATCAGGCATTGCATCACAAACGTTAATACGGGATAAAGGAGCTACTCTGTAGATACCTTCAGGGTAACCTAATTCTTTAATGTAAGGGAATTTTAACCAGGAGTATGGTTTTACGTGTTCTGCTACAACATCTACATATTCGAGGTTGTCGTATTCAGTGTAAATAGAACCGTCTTTGTCTTTAATTCTTACATTACCGTTGTATACATCCCATTTACCGTCTTTTACGAGACCGCAGTGACGGGTGTCACCAAAGTAACCTAATGTTTTGACTAAGTCAATTTTTTCTTCTAAAATTGGTACAGCTAATTCAATGGTAGCTTGTGCTAATTCAACGTTTTCTTTAGCTTTTACTAATAAGTCAGCTTGAGTTTCTTCATCTAATTCAGTGGAGATACCACCAGGAGTAGAGGAAGTTGGGTGAATTGGACGACCACCGGTAGCTGATACGATATCTAAACCGTTTCTTCTGATCTTAATAGCTTGTAAAGCTACTTCAGGCATATCCTTAATGATTTGGAAAACGTTTCTAGTTTTTCTAGTTCCGTCAGGAATGACTAAATCAGGAGCTGCTAAGAAGTAGAAGTGAAGTGCGTGAGAGTGCATGTATGAACCCCAGTTCATTAATTCTCTCATTTTGTAAGCAGTAGGTAAGATTTCGTCATCGTTAAATCCGTAAATTTGGTCAACAGCTTTAGCAGCTGCTAAGTGGTGTTGTACATCACAAATACCACAAATTCTAGGTACTATACGAGGTACTTCTTCAGCTGGACGTCCTTGTAAGAATTTTTCGAATCCTCTAAATTCCATAACATGTAATCTAGTGTCTTCTACATTTCCTGCTTCGTCAAGGTGTACAGTAATTTTTGCGTGTCCTTCAATACGAGTTACAGGTTCCATAGTAAGTTTTACCATATTATTTTCCTCCTTTTTGCATTTTAGCAGGGACTAAAGCAGCTGGTAAAGTGTAAGTGTAGAAAGTACCTACAATATCATCTAATTGATCAGCTACTTGTTCAGGGTCTACGGTCTTATCTTCGTTTACACCGTAGTCAGATGCAATCGCAGAAATCATTTTTGCACCTGCATCATTTACTTTTGCAGTAGGTCCATAACAACCTCTACATGGGATAGCAATACTTGGGCATTGTGCACCACATAAGGATACGGTTGCAGGTCCCATACATACTAATCCTTGAGCAATTAAACATAAATCATCTTCTGGTTTACCGAGTTCGAATTGTCTTTTAATGAAGTCCATAGCTAAACCAGCAGGTGGTTTTTCTCTAGGACATACTTCACAAAGGTTTGTGGTAGGTAATTCGATAGTTTCTCCTCTTAATAAGGTGAGTATAGCTTCTGCTACAACATCAGATTTTGGAGGGCAACCAGGAATCATTAAATCAACAGTGATAGCTTCATTTAATGGTCTTACTCTGCTTTCTAATGCAGGAACATCTTCGTTAGGAATAATGCCTGCTTCGTTGTAAGTACTTACAGAGTTGATGTATGCTTCTTGAGTTAATTCATCAACAGTGTGTAAGTTTCCGAGACCAGGAATACCACCATAAGCTGCACAAGTACCATATGCAATAACAAGGCCAGCTTTTTCTCTTAACATTTCTGCTAATTCTCTGTTTTCTTCGTTTCTAATTCCACCTTCTACAATGAGTACATCTAATTCAGGTACTTCATCATATTTAGTATCACATAATACAGGTGAGAATTCAAATTCAGCTAATTCTAAAACGTCTAATAAAGATTCGTGGAAATCAGCAATGGATAAGTGACAACCAGAACATCCTCCGAGCCACATAGTTCCTATTTTAACTTTATCTGCCATAATTAATCCTCCATAAAGATTTATCTTTCAGCATCTAATTGTGCTTTTAATGGGGAAGGTCCTAAATCTTTAATTCTGTTTACCATCATTTTTACAGAATTTGCGAATTTTTCTCCTTCAGAAGCAGAAATCCAGTCGTGGTGGACTCTTTCTCTTCCAATTCCCATATCGTCGACTAATTTATAAACTAATCTCATTCTTCTGTCAAGTTTATAGTTACCTGCATCGTAGTGGCAGTCACCCATGTGACATCCTGCTACGAATACACCGTCAGCACCGTCTCTGAATGCTTTTAAAATAAACTGAGGGTCAATTCTTCCAGAACACATTACTCTTATAACACGAATGTTAGGTGGGTATTGCATTCTTGCAGTACCTGCAGTATCTGCTCCACCATAGGAACACCAGTTACAACAAAACATTACAATTTTTACATCTTCAGACATAGAGTTTATCCTCCTCTATAATTCAAATATTTAGTTTTTTATCTAAAATTAAATCTTACAATTTAATTAAAGACATCTAATAATTTCAATGAATGCATTTATCAAATCACTAAATGAGCCATTAGAAACATTAGATAATTCAACCTTCAATAGCAAAATGCTATTTTTAACCTATAAAGATCCAAATCAAAAATCTTATAGATTAGTTCTTGAATCCAAATCAAAAAATTCAAGAATTCCGTTTAACTTTAAAAACCCAAATCAAAAATTTTTAAAGTCAGATTTCAATCTAATTTCTTTTTTAAAAAAGTTTTTCAAATCTATAATTAAAACATGTTTTTAGGCATGCCTTAATCTCAAATCATCGTACGTCAATGAGCTAGCTCAGCTTAACATTAATGTACTAATAATATATTACTTTAAGATTTAATATAAAGCTTACTTAGAAACTTAAGACAAAAAGTTTATATACTATAATACTTTTTTTCAAAAGTGTAATAAGTACACATCAATAAAAAACCAATAGAAAAAAAGCAAAAAATAAAAATAAACAAACATAATAATAGATATATAAAAAAAGCAAAAAAATTAAAGCAAAATCAAAATTAAAGAAAGAATTTTGATTAAAATTAAGTTAGAATACATTAAAACAATTCTAAAATATAAGAATAAAATCATGAAAAAACATGAAAAAATTAAGGAAAACCTAAAAAATTTTAAGCCCAAAAAACATTGAAAAAAATTCATGAAAATACTAAAA
>NZ_CALCYR010000062.1 GCF_937906425.1 uncultured Methanobrevibacter sp.
TAAAATTAAAAAAAATAATGAAACTATTAAGAAAAAAATATTAAAATTATTAAAATCATTAAAACTATTCTAAGAAATTAAATAAAATTAAAAAAAATAATGAAACTATTAAGAAAAAAATATTAAAATTATTAAAAGATCTTAAACTATTTTTTAAAATTAATTAAAATGAGTTAAATTTTAAAAATAATTAATAAAATTATAAAAAAACTGAAACTATTATTTAAAATTGATTAAAAAGAGTAAAATTCAAAAGTCTAAAAAAGTTTATTTAAAAAAAGAAAAGAGTGGGAAAAGTTTTCCCAAAAAATAAAAGAAAAAGAGAAAAATTCCCTTAATCTATTTTGCTACGTCTTCAAGAGCAGCAGCGATTTGTGCCATAATTTGTTCGGTCTTGAAGTGGTTTTGGTTCATAGCACCAGATGGACATGCACCTACACAGGTACCGCATCCTTTACATAATGCAACGTTAATTGCTGCGTGTGCTTCTGCACCTTCACCTTCAATACTTACAGCACCGAATGGACATAATTCTACACAAACTTCACATGCACCACAGACAGTAGTATCGGTATCAGCAGTAATAGGTTCAATTTCTACTTCACCTTTAGCCATAGGGATAGATGCTCTTGATGCTGCAGCGGATCCTTGTGCTACTGCGTCAGGAATATCTTTAGGTCCTTGTGCTACACCAGCAATGTAAACACCGTCAGTTAAAGTGTCAACAGGTCTGAGTTTTGGGTGAGCTTCCATGTAGAAACCGTCAGAAGTTCTGGATAAACCGAGAGTTTGTCTGAGTTCGTTAGATCCTTTAGGAGGTTCTAATCCAACAGATAATACAACTAAGTCATAGGTGTATTCGGTTACTTTTCCGAGTAAGGTATCTTCTGCTCTTACGGTTAAGGTTAAGTCATCATTTTCGAGAATTTCTGCAGGACGTCCTCTGATGAATTCAATACCGTATTTTTCTTGGGAAGTTTTGTAGAACTCTTCGAATCCTTTACCGAATGAACGGATATCCATGTAGTAACAGGTTACTTCAGTGTCAGGTTCGTGGTCAATACAAAGTTGAGCGTTTTTCATGGAGTACATACAACATACTCTTGAACAGTAAGCTTTACCGATTTGTTCATCTCTTGAACCGACACAGTGGATGAATGCAACACGTTTAGGTTCTTTACCGTCAGATGGTTTTTGTACGTGACCACCGGTAGGACCGGATGCGTTGATCATTCTTTCAATTTCCATAGCGGTAATTACGTTAGTGTATCTTCCGTAACCGTATTCGTATTTTTCACTTGGGTCATATGGGTCGTATCCGGTTGCTGCAATGATGGTACCAACGTGAAGTTCGATTTCTTCAGGTTCCATATCACGGTCAATTGCATCAGGACCACATACGGTTTCACAAAGACCACAGTCAATACAGTAGTTTTTGTCGATAGTTGCACAGAGAGGTACTGCTTGAGGGAATGGGATGTAAGCTGCCTTTACCATACCTACACCTTCATCGTAGTAGTTAGGTATTTCGATAGGACAGACTTCTTGACATTGTCCACATCCAGTACAGTCATCTTCTATAACGTATCTAGGTTTTTTCTCTACTGTTACAGTAAAGTTACCAATATATCCGTCTACTTCTTTTACTTCTGCGTAAGTAATTAATTCAATGTTTTCGTGTTTGGAAGTGTCTACCATCTTAGGTGCGAGAATACACATGGAACAGTCTAAGGTAGGGAATGTTTTATCCAATTGACCCATTCTTCCACCGATAGTTGGGTTTCTTTCTACCATGTAGGTTTTGAATCCCATATCAGCTAAGTCTAATGCGGATTGAATACCGGATACTCCACCACCGATAACAAGACATTTTTTGTCTACTGCTACTTTGGAAGCTTCAAGAGGTTCTAATAATCTTGCTTTTGCAACAGCCATACGAGTTAAGTCTTTAGCTTTTGCAGTTGCTTCTGCAGGTTGGGTCATGTGTACCCAGGAGTCTTGTTCTCTTAAGTTAGCAAATTCAAATAAGAATTTGTTTAATCCAGCTTCTTCTACACATCTTCTGAAGGTAGGTTCGTGAAGACGAGGAGAACATGCAGCTACTACAATTCTGTTTAAGTTGTGTTCTTTAATATCCTCTTGGATAAGAGATTGACCAGGGTCGGAACACATGTATTTGTAATCTTTTGCAATAACTACATTAGGTAAAGTTTTTGCATATTCTGCTACTTCAGGACAGTTTACGACTCCACCTACGTTTACACCACAGTGGCACACGTAAACTCCCACTCTAATTTCTTCATTTTTATTTTCTTCTGCCATTAAATCACCTTGTACAAGTAAAATGATTAATCATTTTTGATCTAATTTTTATAAAATATTTTTATATATATAAAATATTAGACAACTTTATGTTTTAAGATGAGAGTATATAAACCTTTCTATAAATAAGTATGAGTAAAGTATATATATGAGAAAAATTTAAGGGATTTTTAAGAAAGTAAAATTAAAAAAAATAAGAATTAATAGAAAAATTAAGATTTAAAGTTAAAATATTGCATTAAATTAAAAAAACAAGAAGTATAATTATAAAAAAAGGAATCCAAAATAGATTTTTATGCACCTAAATTTTTTCAATTTTGAAAATTTCATTTTAAAGAAGCCTCGAGAGCCCTTTAAAAATTTGAAAAATTCTGAAGGAATTTCTTAAATAATAATATAGGTATAAAAACGAACAAAAATTTAAAAAAAGTGTAACCTAAAAGGTACCACTAAATTAGAAATTTTTAAAAGAAAAAAAATAAATTAAAAATAAATATTAGTTGTTAATTAGGATTTAAATTATTAATCAAGAAGCATAAGTGAGCTAATTAATATTTAAATATTAAACAGCGAAGAAGATAATAAAATAAACATTTAAATGAAAGTTATAAAATTAATCAATATTTAAAAGAAATTACTATAGAATTTTAAAAAAAATATTATGAAAATTAAAAGAAAATATTATAAATTTTAAAAAATATTATGAAAATTAAAATAAATTATAATGGAATTTTAAAAAAAAAATATTTTGAAAAAATAAAAGTAATAAGATAAAAAAATTCCTAAATTACTATAAAAATTAAAGAAATTAAATAAAAAAAGTCCTATAATATTAGGAATATTAAAAAAAATTAAATAAAAAAATTCCTATATTATTTTGAATATAAAAAGAAAAAAATAAAGAAAATTCAATTTCATACTATGAAAATTAAAAAGATAGGAATTGTAATCAGACTAAACAATGTACTTGTAAAAATACAGTCACTGGTCAAATGCCAATCCAAGTTATAAGAGACAGACAATACCAATCCTAACATAGCTGAAGACATGGTGGCCTCAATCAAACCGATCTTATGTTCAAAACCAGTAATTCCCAATAATGCAAGAACTCCGATAGCTACCAAAGGATAAAAGATAAGCTTCATGAATGATGCAAATCCAACCTCCTTGAGATTGTTCTTCAATCCATTTATATTCAATGATAAACCTAAGGAAATCATGATGAGTGGAATAGTCGCATCCCCCAAATATGAAACGACAGTAGTGCCTACATCAGTAATTGGAATATTGAATACATTGAAAAGAATACCTAATAGAATAGCCCATAATGGAACAAATGTAATTATCTTCCTTAAGGCAACCTTTATTGTTCCATCAAATAGGAAAATAAGAATTATGCTTAATATGACAAAGGATATTGAAGTTGCACAGTCACAAAATACAGCCCTTATCAAACCTGCACTGCCATAGATTCCCTGAGTTATTGGATAACCTAAAAAACCGGTATTTCCCAAAACCACAACAATGACCAAACTCCAAATTTTTCTGGAATCCCAGCCTGTTGTTCTAAGTATAAGATAAGTGATTAAACCTACAATAAAACCAGTGATTAATATATAAAGTGTTAAAATACTAAGCTTGGGAAGCAAGGAAACATCAGCAGTATACAAAGCATTGAAAACAAGACATGGTAGAGATATATTAATTACTATTTTATTAAGAGTTTCAACATCATCTTCACTTAAGAGATCTATTCTTTTTAGAAGAACTCCTAAAAAGATCATTACAATGATTGAAACAATAATTACTTTAAAGTCCATAAATACTACCGAATAGAAAAATTATAAAATAAGTAAAATTAGTTAAAAACTGTCAAATTAAAAAATATTGGCAGAATTAATAGTTTTTTAATAAATATTTATTTAACTTAATTAAAATACTTTATGAAAATTAAAAAAATAGAAAAAAACAAGATTAAAATAAAAAAACCAAAATAAAAAAAACCAAATTTAATAAAAAAATAATAAAAAACAAGATTAAATTAAAAAAATAATAAAAAATAAGATAATAATAAAAAATAAGATAATAATTAAAAAATAAGATAATAAAAAAATAAAAAATATTAGAATGTTTTTTACTAAAAAGCAGAATATAATGAAAATGAAGTAAAAAACATTAAAAATATGAAAAAATACTTTTTTTAACAATTAAAAATCCAATTATTTGTTTCTATTGCTTCTTCTTGATAAACCTATCAAGAATGTTAAAGCCAATATTGCAAGTACAATCAAATATTTAAGATCTGAAGACTTTATTGAAATTGGATTGTCCTCAAATAACTCAACCATTTTTTGTCTTTGACTTGAAGCGCTTACAAAACTTGAATTTCTATCATTTGAATTTCCGCCAGAACTAATTTTACTGGAATCTGATTGATTAAAAAGATTCAAACCAGAAGATAAACTTGAATTTTGACTATTCAAAATCTCTGAATTTCCATTTGAATCTTCCCTGACCTTAAACCCAGGCTTATAATCTTCACTGCTTGAAGCATAATTGCTGTTTGTTCCGCCAGATGTGGAATTCTTATCTGTCCTGCCATAATATGTGTCTAGAACATCCTCATAAAGGTCCAATAATCCCCAATTTAAATTGTCTGGATTGAATGGACGATATGGTAAAACCTGTGTAGGCCTGCTTCTTGTTGAAACATTGTTTGGATCAAATACCTCAGAATCGGTAGGATCCTCATCTCCCCAATTGTTTCCATTGAAGTTTGCAAACAATAAATCAGTTCTGTTCCACTTGGTGAAAATCTCCTTTCCCAAAGGAGAGGAGTTGTTTGTGATTATGTTATTGTTTACCTTAATGACAGTGAGTGCATCAAACATTGGCTGTTGAATATAGAATGAACCTCCTGTTTCTCCACCAGTATTATTCGTAATAAGTGAATTGGTAAGGTTTAAACTTCCTGAAACCATTACAGCTCCACCATTAGTCCCTGCGGTATTATTTACAAATACACATCTATTAATACTGGAGTTTCCAGCCCAACTATAATAAGCTCCAGCCCATTCTGCAGCATAATTGTCAATGAATACACAGTCCTCAACAGAACCGTATCCATAAATACTTACACGAATCGCTCCACCGTCACGACCGGCAGAATTATTCATGAAAAGGGAATTATAAATATTTGAAACTGCATAGCAAGTTGTTACAGCACCACCATCGTGATCTGCATGATTTCCAATGAATAATGAATTGTTAACAAAGAGATAACTTCTATGTTCTTCATTACCATAATTGGAAATTGCTCCGCCGTTTGTATTGTTAAGTGCAGTTCCATTGATAAATATACAATTGTCTACAGTTACGTTTCCTGTTTCAATGCATATTCCACCTCCGAAATTCTCGCTTAAACCATTTTGGATTGTTAAGTTGTAGAATTTAACGGAAAGCATATAATCATGAATCAGGAAGATGCTGGATATTTTTTCACCATCAATGACTACATCACGAGGGTCTGAAGTTCCCTGAAGTGTAATGCTTTTACTAATGTCAATGCCATGAAGCTTATAGAATCCCGGCTCTATAAGTATGATGTCACCATCTTCAGCGTTTAAAATTCTTTCTGCCAAATTAGAAGAGGCGATATCAACAGATTCATTTGAATTAGAAACTAAACTGGAATTTGTAGAAATATCATTTTGACTAGCTAAATCATTTGCAGATTGGCTATTTGAGTTGTTAATTGTTGATTGACTATCTGATAGTACAGATTGGCTTTTAGAACTTGTGAATATAATGTCCTGACTTTCAGAAACATCTGATAAAAGATTCTGACTTTCAGAAACATCAGATAGAATATCCTGACTTTCAGAGCCAATAGACAAATCCAAATTATCATTAAAGTCCTCTGCACAAACAGATGGAATAACAATTAAGATAATCATTAATAAAAAAGCAAAAAATGATAATTTTTTAAACTTATTCCTGATATT
Organism: uncultured Methanobrevibacter sp.; assembly: GCF_937906425.1. Lineage (GTDB taxonomy): Archaea > Methanobacteriota > Methanobacteria > Methanobacteriales > Methanobacteriaceae > Methanobrevibacter. Next base: position 6,327 of record NZ_CALCYR010000062.1, read on the forward strand.
GCACCTCCTAACTTTTATAAATATTATAAGTTTAATTATATTATTTTACAATATATAATACTTTTCATATCCATAAAGCATAGATTTAAGTTTTAAAACAATGATTAAATAAGAATTAAGATTAAATTTTAAAAATAATTTATTATAATAATTAAAATAAAAAAACAAAGAATTTAAATTATAT
>NZ_CALCYR010000063.1 GCF_937906425.1 uncultured Methanobrevibacter sp.
GCCCCGATTCCAGCGCCTACCACATTTAGTTCGGGTGATATGCCGGAAACAACGAGCATCCAAAAGCAGATTACATATGGTGAATATGTAAAGAAAGTCAAAGCAGGTGAATACGATGATGTTTTCAGTGCTTTTGTTCTTCCATATTGTAAAACAAACAATATTCATCACGATCGATTCAATAAGGATTTAGAGTTTGTGGGTATTGCAAAAGCAACTTGGTATGATTCTGAGGATGTAAACAGCAGAAACATTGTAGCAGTTCTTGTTGATACTAAATTCTTACTTACAAATTGGGTTAAGAAGAACGAAGATAATATTGATAGTATTGATAAATTTATTAAAGAAAAAAAGAGTAAGAAGAAGATTTATATTTCGTCTAAATCTTCTTTGGATAAGATGTTTGCACCAGCGTTCTTTAGTGCTTGGAGTCCATCTTTACAGTTTTCGATTTTGACAACCACAATAGCTTCATCTGTTTTAGAACTAACAAAAGCATATAAATATTCTACATTAATGCTTTCATTTTCTAAAATTTCAAGCATAGAGTTTAAACCGTTAGGTTCGTCTTTTACTCCAACAACGATTACATCAGTTTCTTTTACAGTAAACTTTTCCTGTGAAAGAGCTTCTTTTGCTTTTTCATTGTCTGATACAATTACTCTTAAAATACCATATTTGGAACTGTCTGCAATTGAAAGTGCTCTAATGTTTACTCCAGCAGCAGACACAGCATTCACTGCATTTTTTAATCTTCCTTCTTTATTTTCAATAAATACGGAAAGTTGTTTTACATTCATTTTATCATCCCAATTTTTAAAACTTGTTATTCAAATTTAATAATACAATTATTTAATAATACAATTAATTAATAAAACATTTAATCTTATAAAATTTATTTTTATTTATTTTAATAAAACATTTAATCTTATTAAAATTTATTTTTATTTATTTATTTATTTATTTTACAAAATGCTTTATATGTTCATTAAAAGTCATTTAGTCAAAGTTTCTCTCATCAATAACTCTAATAGCCTTTCCTTCACTTCTTGGCAAGGATTCAGGTTCCACTAAAGTTACATCTACACTTATGCCAATTGCATTTTGGATTTTTCTTGCAATTTTAGATTCGAATTGTTCGATTTCCCTCATCTCATCAGAGAACAGTTCAGGTGAGGTTTCAACCTTAACTTCGATTTCGTCAAGATACTTAGGTCTTGAGACATGGATTTGATAGTTTGCAGTCAATCCTTCAATCTGTAAAATTGCAGCTTCGATTTGGGATGGGTAAACCATTACACCCTTGATTTTTAACATGTCGTCGCTTCTGCCTGTAATTCTTTCCATTCTTGCAGTAGTTCTTCCACATGAACAGGTTTCTCTTCTAAGTGCAGTTATGTCCTTGGTTCTGAATCTGATTACAGGCATTCCCTCTCTTGTAAGTGTGGTCAATACTAATTCTCCAGTTTCTCCATCTTCCAATCTTTCCAATGTGTTTGGATCAATGATTTCTGCAAGGAAGTGGTCTTCCTGAATGTGGAGCCCTGTCTGGTCTGCACATTCTGTAGCTACTCCTGGACCGATGATTTCAGTCAATCCATAAATGTTATGTGCAGTGATTCCCAGTTTTTCCTCAAGGCTTTGTCTCATTTCTTCAGTCCACATTTCAGCACCAAAAATACCTGCATGCAAACTGATTTCCTCTGCTGAAAGTCCTTCTTTTTCAAGGGATTCTGCTAAATACATTGCATATGAGGGAGTACATGTTAAAATATCACTTTGGAAGTCTTGCATGATTTTTAATTGTCTTGCAGTGTTTCCTGCAGACATTGGTATTACAACAGCACCCATTGCTTTAGCTCCATGATCTATACCGAATCCGCCTGTGAATAATCCATATCCGTATGAGTTGTGGATTTTGGAATGTTTTCCACCGCCAGCCATTGCAATTGCCCTTGCAGTACATTCTCCCCAAATGTCAATGTCCTTTTGGGTATATCCGGATACTACCGGAGTTCCTGTAGTCCCTGATGTACTGTGGATTTCAATAATGTCATCCTGTGGCACTGCAAATAATCCGAAAGGGTAAGCTTCCCTTAAGTCATCCTTGGTGGTAAATGGGATTTTGCTTATGTCATCAATAGTTTTTAAGTCTTCAGGTTTAAATCCTGCTTCATCAAATTTTTTCTTATAGAATGGAACATTCTCATAAACTCTTTTTACTTGTTTTTGGAGTAAGGATAATTGCATTTCATCTTTATCCTCTTTACTCATACATTCTGCTTCTTCATTCCAAATCATATTTTTTGCTCCATGATTTTTAAAATTATATTATTTTAGTTTGTATTTTTTTAATTAAATATTTTTAAACAATTAGTTTATGCTCTTTTTAATTAAATATTATTAAACATTAGGTATTTTTTTAATTAAATATTTTTAAACAATTAGTTTATATTTATTTTAATTAAATACTATTAAACATATTAGTTTATATTTCTTTTAATTTATATAGATTACAGTTTAAATCTATTATTTTTTCCTTTTCTTTGATTAAATGTATATTTTTATTCATTAAACTTTTTAATTGTTATATTTTTGTTGTTTCTATTCTTATTATGTACTATTTTGTCTTTTATCCTCTTTCAAAAAGTATTAACTGAGTTAATCTTATATTTTCCTTTTTTTTTAATTTTTTTTTATTGTCCTTCAATGGGTTTTTTTAAAATTTTTTGCATAATTTTTGTACATTTTTTCTAATTTTTATTTTATTGTTTTAAAACAATTGTCTATTTTTTATACATTTTTGTATATTTTTCATTCATTCAATCTAAATGTTTATATATAATATTAATTAAACATTAATCTAGTAATAATTATGTTTATTTTTTCACTTTCAATTTTTTTTAAAAATTCAATATTCAATAAACATTTTTACTGTTAAATAGAAGTTTTAATATGTTTAGGCTTTTATTTTTATTATTTTAAAAAATTTTTATTTTTGAGGTTTTGAAATGGATTACTTTTTATTAGGTGTCGTATTTATTGTTTATTTCCTTATGGTAGGTTATGTTGGATACCTCGCTTGGAAAAGAACAAATTCCTCAGAAGACTTTATGGTTGCAGGTAGGGAGACTCACCCATATATTATGGCTTTAAGTTATGGTGCTACTTTTATCTCCACGGCGGCAATCGTTGGTTTTGGAGGAGTGGCCGGTAAATATGGTATGGGTATATTATGGCTTGCATTTTTAAATATCCTCATAGGTATTTTCATTGCATTCGTCTTCTATGGTAAAAGAACTCGTAAAATGGGTAAAAATCTTGGATCACTTACATTCCCTGAGTTTTTAGGCCGTAGATTCAATAGTAAATTCATACAATATTTCAGTGGAATTTTAATCTTCTGTGCTATGCCTATTTATGCGGCTGTAGTTCTTATTGGTGCAGCAAGATTTATGGAAAGTTCATTAATGCTTGATTTTAATGTAGCTCTTCTCGTTTTAGCCATTGTAATTTGTGGATATGTATTGTTCGGTGGTTTAAAGGGAGTTATGTATACTGATGCATTACAGGGAACAATCATGTTTGTAGGTATGTTGGTCTTGCTTGTATTCATTTACTGGACATTAGGCGGAATTACTGAAGCTAACACTGCTTTAACCAATATGGCTCACTTATATCCTGCCGATGCTCTGGCAGAGGGTGGTACCGGTTGGACAAGCTTCCCAACAAGGGGAAGTCCATTCTGGTGGACATTGGTTACTACAACCATTATGGGTGTAGGTATTGGTGCTTTGGCTCAACCACAACTTGCAGTAAGATTCATGACTGTCAAATCTAACAAGGAACTTCACAGATCCTTATTGATTGGTGCCGTATTCATTGCTGTAATGACCGGTACCGCTTATATTGTAGGTTCCTTAAGTAACGTATACTTCTACCAAAACTTCGGTCAAATTGCAATTGATTATGTAGGGGGAAATATGGATTCAATCATCCCTACATTTATTTCAACTGCACTTCCTGAATGGTTTGTATATATCTTCCTTCTTTCCTTGCTTGCGGCAGCTATGTCAACATTGTCTTCCCAATACCACACTCAAGGTACTGCATTAGGTCACGATATTGTTGACGCTATAAAAAACAGAGGAAGCAGTGATGAGTTTACAGATGAGGAAATTAAAAGAGAAGATGTTGAGGAACGCAAGATCGGACCTATTTCAGTAAGCCAATTAGGTATTTTGATTGCTGTTGTTTTATCTCTGGTAATCGGTTTGGTTTTACCTGGCGGTATTGTGGCACTTGGTACATCCCTGTTTATGGGATTATGTGCAGCTGCATTTTTACCTGTTTACACTGCAGCTTTATTCTGGAAACGTGTTACAAAGCAAGGAGCTATTGCCGGTCTTTTATCAGGTACTTTTACAAGTTTATTCCTTCTTGTATTTGTATATAAGAAAACCGCAACAGGATTAGGTATTTGTAAACTTCTCTTTGGAGTTGACATGTTGGTCAATACAATGCCTTGGTATTCAATTGACGTAATGATCTTTGCTATACCAATTTCCGTAATCTTTACCGTTGTCGTTAGTTTGCTTACCCCTCCAATGGATGAACATATTTTGGACAGATCTTATAAAGGACTTGATTAGGTGATATTATGATGGTTTTTGGAATTGAAGATCCTTGGATTTGGGGAGTATATGTATTAATGGTTTTAATAACACTTATTTGTGTTGTTTACGGACTTATTAATTGGAATAATGATGATTAAACATTATTCCTTAATTCTTTTTTTATTTTAATTTTTTTATTCAATTTTAACTATTTTTATGTTTTTTCAGTTATTTCTTATTTTAAATTTAATTTTTAATTCTTATCAGGATTTAATCTTTGATTCTAATTTTTAATTATTTTATTTTTTTTCAGTTATTTCTTATTTTAAATTTAATTTTTTATTCTTATCAGGATTTAAATCTTTGATTCTAATTTTTAATTATTTTATTTTTCAATTTTTGGTCATGATTTTTTCAAAATCTTTATTTATTAAATATTTTAAATATTAAAGTATATTATTAAGATTAGCTAACAGATTTTTATGAAAGTACTTTATAAAAATATTATTTAAATTAATTTAGGAGGCTTTTTATGAGAATTGTAAAAGAATTGGTCGGCAAAGAAGTTTTAGGGACTGATATAACACATATGGGGAAAGTTATTGATGTGGATGTTGATATAGAAGAACAAACAATCGAATCCATTATTGTATCTAAAGGTGGAATTCAAGAAACTTTAAACATTAATAAGGGTGAATTGGTTGTTCCTTTTGATTCAATTCAAAAAATAGGGGATAAAATTATCTTGAAAGACGCATTTGATGCTGATTTGGATAATTTTGAACAAGAAATTCAAGATTTAAAAAATAAATTATAATGCTTTTTAAATTTGATCTAATGTTTTTTATTATTAGAAAATTAATTCAATGTTTTTTTATTGGAAAAAATTTGATTTAATGTTTTTTTATTATTAAAAAAAATGATTAGTGAACAAATTTATTTTTATTCATTATTTATTTGCTAATTATTTTTATTATTTGTAATTAATTGCTATTTTTTTGATTAAAAGATGATTTTAACTTTTAAAAGTTTTTTGTGATGGATATGGCTTCCAAGGAATATTTGATTGAAATACTTAAGGAAAACAAGGTTTTTGAGCAAGGAGAATTTACACTTGCTTCAGGCAAGAAAAGTAACTATTATGTTAATATGAAAAGAGCTATTACTGAACCTGAAATTTTATCTACAATTGCTGAATTGATTTCTGAAAGGATTGGTGATGATGTTGATAAGATTGCAGGTCCTGCTTTAGGTGCTGTTCCTATTGCTACTGCAGTTTCTCTTGAGTCTAAAAAACCTTTGCTTATGATTAGAAAAGAAAAGAAAGGTTATGGGACTTCTAAATTAATTGAAGGAGACTTGAATGAAGGTGACAAGGTAATTCTTGTTGAAGATGTTACCACAACTGGCGGTTCCTTACTTAAGGCAATAAATGCAGTGGCTGATAATGGTGGAGTAGTTAAAAAAGCATTTGTTGTAGTTGACAGGGAAGAAGGTGCAATGGGGACCTTTGCAAATGAAGGAGTTGAACTTGAACCTTTAATTTCCGTAAGCGAATTTTTTGAATAATTGAATTAATTTTTAATTCAGTTTTATATTTTTAATAAATAATAATTCTTTACTATTTTTATTAATTTTATTTCTATTTTTTAAAAGGAATTTTTTTATTTCTATTTTTTTAAAATTAGTTTATTATTTTTCTATTTTTTTAGTTTTACTATTTTAAAAAAGAGTAGTTTATTATTAAATAATTTTAAATTGTTTTTTAAAAAAAGAGTTTAGTTTATTATTAAATAATTTTGTATAGTTTTTTTAAAAAGAGTTTAGTTTATTATTATTTTTAATAAATAATAAACTATTTTCTAGCATGTTTTTTTAAGTGGCCTAATTCTTCTAGAATTATTCCTAAACCAGTTTTTACAGCGTCAGGAGAGCCTGGTAATGCAAAGATTAGGGTTTTTTTATAAATTCCTGCTGTTGCCCTTGATAAAAGAGCTCCTGCACCTAATCTCTCATATGAGATTGATCTAAATATTTCACCAAATCCAGGCATCTGCTTTTCAAAGAGTGGTTCTATTGTTTCAATGCTTATGTCTCTTGATTCAAGACCTGTTCCACCTGTAGTGAAAATAACTTCTCTTCCATTGTCAATCATGGTTTCTATGGTGTTTAGAAGGATTTCCTTTTCATCTGCGATTATTTCGTAAGAGTCAACAGAATATTTTTTTCCAAGTTCCTCAATTAATATTTGTCCTGAGAGGTCCTTTTCCTTCCCATCCTCATCATTGGAAAATCTGTCGCTAAGTGTAATTATTCCGCAGGAAACATGAATTGGGGCTTTCTTTTTATGTAATTTCATTGTCTCGCTTTCCATATAATTACCTCCATATTTTTTTTTAAAACTTTTTGATTTCTGTTTTTTAAATTACCTATTTGCTATTAAATATTTATTTTTAAATTCAAAATATATTGAGATTTTTGTTTAATTATATTATTAAATTTAACTAAAATAATTATTTTTAATTTTTTTAAATTGAATTATTTTTTTTAATCCCATTTTAAGTTTTAATTTTTTTCATTTGGGTTATTTTTTTTTATTCCTATTTTTTTTAGTTTTATTTTTTTTCATTTGGATTATTTTTTTTATTCCTATTTTCAGTTAATTACTTTTTATAATTTTATTTAATAGTGGGTAATATTTTTATTACTTTTTTTTAAAAAATTATCATTAAATATATTAATTCTTAAACTAAATATAATAAATATGTCTGATTTGTATTATGTTCTTGATGCTTCTGCATTCATAAACGGTTTTGAGCCTAAAACTAAATATAACTTCACTGTCTCTGAAATTACAGATGAGGTTAAAGACTTGAAATCTCGCATAATGTTAAATCAAGCAATAGATGAAGGAAAAATAATAATTCGAGAAGTTAGTGATGATTTTTTAATCGAATTGGATAGGATAATTGCTGATTCAGGGGATGATTTAAGGTTGTCAGAACCTGATAAAAATCTATTGGCATTGGCCTTAAGCTTGTTGGATGAGGGGAAAAACATTAAGGTTGTAACAGATGATTATTCTATGCAAAATGTCTTGAAAATTTTGGAAATTCCATATTCCAGCATTATAACTGATGGAATCAAGGGAGTTTATAATTGGGTTAAAACCTGTGAAGGCTGTAAAAAGGAATATCCTTCAGATTATCCCTATGAAGATTGTGAAATTTGCGGTTCCAGGATTTTTAAACGTAGGATTAAAACATAATTTCTCATAAATTAAATTCAATAAATAAAACTTATGTAAAATAAGTTAATTTTATTTATTTAAGTTAATGTGGCTTAATATAACTTTAATATAATCAAATAACGCTTCACCACCTAGCAGTTGCATTTCTTTCTTCCGGTCTTCATTTGAAACTATAACAAGGCGATTGTCAAAACTATCTGGCATGTCATTAAGGCTACTTTTCAGTTCAATGAAAATCGCATAACTGTCACCCCTCACCCTTACTAGGAAGAGGTAGTCACACGCCTTATTCCATGTCCCACTTTTGAAAAAGCGAACGCCAAAGTTATCAGGTTTCAATATCATACTGTCATCTGGTAATGACGTCACATATATTTTCTTTAACGTCGCCGACGGATCTGTTTCCTCCATTTCAAAAGTCTGCCTTGAAGGCCTAAACTGCAAATATGCTTCTTCACATGTAATCATTCTGCCAACAT
>NZ_CALCYR010000064.1 GCF_937906425.1 uncultured Methanobrevibacter sp.
AAAAAATAAAACAAGTAAAAAAAGTAAAAAATCTAAATGAATTAAATTAATAATTCATTTAAGATAATTTTAAAGTATTTTTTACACTTACAGCCGCATATCTATCTGTTCCTGCAAATTTAGCAGTGAATGAATAAGTTCCTTTTTTAGTTAAACTAACCTTAACAGTAGCCACTCCCTTAGCATTGGTACTTGCAGTATAGGTCTTTCCATTTAGAACAACACTGACCTTTTTACCTTTCAAAGGATTTCCCTTAGCGGATTTGAGAGTGACGGATATTGTTTTTGTTTTGGCACTTGCCTTATATGTTTTCTTATCTGCAGATATCTTGGTTTTTTGAAGGTTTACAGTAATCCTTGCTACAGCAAAACTTGCATTATAATCATCATCCCCAAGGAAACATATTGCAAATGTATAACCTCCCTTAATAGGAAGATTTACCTGAACCTTTGCCTGACCCTTGGAATCGGTGATGTAACTGTATACATGACCATTGAATCCTACAGAAACATTCTTGCCAGCCAATGCCTTTCCATCTGAATCTACCAATGTGAAGTAGAAGTATTCACCATTTCTTCCATCAACACCAACTTCAATTGTGTTTGTGGTCATGTTCTTGAAGAGAATTGATGTGGCTGTTTTGTTAGGAGTGATATAAACTGGAACCTCAACAGTATTGTTCACAACATGAATTACTTCAACAGGAACCTCAACAGTATTGTTCACAACATGAATTACATCAACAGGAACCTCAACAGTGTTGTTTACCACAACAATACGTTCCTCCACCTGACTTGAAACAATAAGTTTAGAGGTGTAATTGCTTGCATTTGAACTTATGTTTCCATCATAGACCAAACTAAGGTCCATCAGACCGGTTTGATTGATATTGAAACTAGCCTTACCATTGGAATCTGTTTTGACAGAGCCTGCAGAACTGCCATTGATTAAAATCTTAACAGTGGCATTGGCAATTGCCTTGGAATTTGAATCCTTTAAGGAAATGCTAATATTTCCATCGTCACTGACATCCTCAATGTTTATAAGAGAATCAAGCACTACAGGTTTACTTGCCCTAACAAATAATGTATTGAAGGTCTGATTGCCAATGGAAAGGGAATTCAATAAGTCTATGCTTGGGTGGAAAGTAAGGAAGTTTTGTCCTTCGATTAACTTATCGCTAACTGACAACAAGTCAAAGTTTAAAATAGTAACACTTGCATCCACATTGGTGAGACTGACTGCATTTGAACTGTTTTGTCCATTGACCCATACGTAAAATGGATTGAATTCCATCTGATTAGCCAATGTGAGATCATAATCAATATTTATCTTTACAATCCTGCTTTCACCAATTATGTAATCAATGCTTGAAACTTCAGGAGTGGAAACATAGGAATAAACTATGGTATCATTGCCATCGTCCCCTCCGGTACCGTTTGTATCATTATTGTCACCTGTACCGTTATCTGTTCCGTTTTCCGTATCGTTGGTATCATCTATAGGAGTCGGATTAGTGTAATTACAGTTTACAAGTAGCTGATTGAACTTATAGTTACCCATGGAATTGGCACTTAACAAGTTTACATCAGGATGGAAGGTTAATATGTTATATCCGTTTTCCATCTTGTCACTGATGGTCTTCAAGTCAAATGTGAATTCCTCAGCATCTGCGAAAACATTATAAATCTCTACCTTATTCGCATCATTTTCACCATTGATCCATACATAATAGCTATTTCCTTCAATGGATTCTGACCTGTCATAGTCAAAATCAGCAGTCACTGTAATGATTTTGCTTTCATTAGCATTATATGTTACAGAAGATGGATTTGGTGTGGTCTCATAATCATAATCCCCTGATTTGACAATCTTGCCATCAGCAGATTTTTCATTTAATTCATCATTAACATTACTGGAATCATCACTGTTTAAATCTATGTCATCACTGATTGCATCACCTATATTCAAATCACTGGATAAATCCCCAATAGCCAAATCATCAGCAGCAAAGGATTGAGGAATAATCACCAGCAGAAATATTAAAATTAAAAATATTGGTAATGCGTTTTTAATATTAAAACTCATAATCTTTTCCCTTATATTTTATAAAATAAATTATTAAATGGAAGATGACGATGATCAATCGACTTGTGTTGAACCTGTAATATCATATTGTTCACCTTCAGCTACTAGAGGAGTTAAAGAAATATCTAATAATAAGTTTAATTCATTTAGAAGTAATTATAATGATTTTTCTTCTCATCATTCATCTGTAAATAATACAATAATGCTTCCATTTATATCATCTGACGGTTCAATTCGTACAGAAAAAAGTAATAAAAATATAAATAATTCAAAAGAAAATTCATCTAATAATTATTATATGAAATTTGACAGTACAAGAAATAAGACAATTGGTTCTAAAAGTGATAACGAGCAAAAGAATAATGAAAGTGTGAATTTAAAAATAACTCACACATATAATGATCTAAGTCCTAATATATTAAAAAGATCAACTTTTATTTGCAAAAGATTTAGTATGGGTCTCCCAGAAACAAATTATCAAGAAATGTTAAATTTCCGAAGCAGTCAAATAGAAAACAATTATGAAAGTGATAATGTCGCTAATTATAATAAAAAAATTGATGAAAATAAAGAAAATCATGACAACACAAAAGACTCGATACGAACAGCAAAAACTCGTCATAATAAAATAATCAACGATGAGAAAATTCCTTCTTTATTTTTAAAAACAGAAAAACAAGATAAAAAAAATAATAATAGTAATAATAATAATAAAAATATTTTTGTATTTAAATCAAAAAAGCGAAGAAAAACCCAAAAAGTTCAAAAAGAAAGCAAAATTAATCTCAAAAAAAAAGACAAAGCTGTTCTTTTTTTTATAGAAAAATCAAAAAGTTTTAGCAATGAAGAATTACATAGGAATTGTCATTCTTCATATAAAAAGGAAAAGTCAAATGGAAATTTAGGCGAAGGAAAAATGTCTAAAGGAGAATATAGAAGTAATAAGAATGTAAAAAATATAAAAGATAATATTAATAAAGAAGATGCAATAAAAAAAAATTGGACGTCAAAAATTGGATTAATTGATAAATTTAAATCAGTAGGAAAAACCGATAAAAAAAAGAAGAAAAAAAATGATAGGAAAATTTCTTTCAAAGATCATAATTTTAATAATAAATTAGTTAAATTAATGTTTTCAAGAAACCAAGAAGTAAAAAATAATAAATATGAATCAAGTGGATTGAAAATGTTAAGAGAACATATGAATAATAGAAATTATAAAGAAAAAAAAGAGGATGAAAAATATAAAAAAGAAAAAATTAAAAAATCAGGAAAAAGAAGTTTAAAAAACTCTAAAGACAAAAATGAAACAGAAAAAGAAAAAGACAAAGATAAAAAAAGATTATCAGAAGAATTAAAAAGTGAAGATAGAAGACAAAGCGGATTTTTAAGTAAAGATGATGTTATTAAAAAAATATTTGATATCAAAGCAAGTTATAAAGAAAAAAGAGCTTCTAAAAAAGAAAGAACTAAGCATTATGAAACTACATTTAATAATGAATCAAAAAAAGAATTAAAAATAAAAGATAACAATAATGATTCAAATAATAATATATTATTAAAAATATCCAGAAGAAAAAGAAGTATATCACTACATTACCGAAATAATAAAATGCAAGAAATTTCTGAAGCATTAAGAGCAAAACTTCCCAAAAAAATTTCGAATCTGAATCTTATTAATGCATCATCAACTAATGTGATAAAAAAAGCAAAAAAAAAGAAAAAATTATCAGATGTCGAAGTTTTCCTCAAAAAAAATTTAAAAGATGAACAATACAGTTTATTCAGTAAATTTACAAATACAGTATATACCGGACCAGATTTTACCAAATATATTATAAGTTGTTTTGAATTAATTATGGATATGGATAAAGATAGTCAAACTCGTCTAAAAACGAAAATAAATTTTAATTTTCCAAAAAGTAAAAAAAAAGGACTCAAAAAACGTATAGCATTATTCGATTTAGATGAAACCTTAGTTCATTGTACAGGTGATATCAAATCAAAAAAGGCAAAATATCAACATACTATAGATATTTCATTACCAGGGAAAAACTCAGTAAAAGTCGGAATTAATTTACGTCCTTTATGGAAAGAGACTTTAGATTTAATAAAAAAGAAATATCATATCGTAGTACATACCGCAAGTCATCAGACATATGCTGATGCTGTATTAGACTTTATGGATCCAGAAAAAAAATATTTTAAATATCGATTATATAGAAATAATTGTTCTTTAGTAGATATTGACGATGTTAAATTTTATGTGAAAGATTTAGATATCTTTAATGAATATTATGATTTAAAAGATATAGTTATCATAGATAATTCAGTACTAAGTTTCGCTTACCATTTATACAATGGTATTCCGATAGTGCCGTATTATGAAGGCGAAAATGATAATTTTTTATATGTAGTAGGTTTATATTTAGATCATATTTATAAAGCAAATGATTTAAGAGAAGCAAATAAAAAGCTTATTAATCTTGATTATTTTTATGGTATAGCAAAATCCCAAGTGGAAAATGCTGATAATATTATTGATGAAGAATCTGATGTTATTGAGGAAGGAGAAGGAGAAGAAAATAGTCACACTGAAATACCGGAAGAAAGCATTACGAATATTAATGCTAAAGGCGATGATACTTTTAAAAGCAAAAAATCGAGACATAAATCTGGAAAAACTGCGATAAATAATAGAGGGGGAATGCTCGGATCTCATTCGCCTTTAAGTGCAAGAAAAACATTTAAAGAACTTTCAGAAAATAAATTAATGAGTAATTCTAACTTATTTAATATGTATTTAGAAATGAACGACAATAAAAATAAAATAAATAATCATTTTTCATTAACAGCAAAAGAAACAAAAAAAGAAAAATCTTTGCAATCAATAAACTTTTCGAATTATGCCAAATTAGTCAAGGAGGATATAAATATAATAAACAAAGAAGAAGAAGATAATAAAGAACGAGAATGTAAAAGTGAACCTGATATAAATCATCCTTCTTTTATAAAAATGAAATTTATAAGTAATACAAAAATCTTAAGAAGAAATATGTCCGTAGTTGATGCTGATTATTTAGCAGAAAGAATAAAAAATTCAATTATGGGAAATTTGAAAATAATTAAAACAAATTTTTCTAATAAATTTAAAGATTTAGAAAATATATCAGATAATAATGAATAGTTTATTGTTTTAATTGAAGTAATATTTTGACGTATAAATATTTTTTTATTACAAAAAAAGATCGGAAGAGCACACGTCTGAACTCCAGTCACGATCAGATCTCGTAT
>NZ_CALCYR010000065.1 GCF_937906425.1 uncultured Methanobrevibacter sp.
AAAAAATAAAAATTTAAAACAATTAAATCCTTAGTTTAAATAGAAAAAATAAAAATTTAAAACAATTAAATCCTTAGTTTAAATAGAAAAAATAAAAAAATACTATAATTATAAAAGATATAATTAAGTTATAATCTATTATTCAATAATAATAAAATTTTTGAAAATCCGATTAAAGATTTAATTCTAAAAATAAGATTAAAATATAGAAATTTAAAAATAGGCAAATAGTGGTTTTTATGAATTTAAAAATAAACAAATACATCCCTGTTGGAATTATTCTAATAATTCTAGGAGTTTCATTATATCTGTTCTCAGGAATAGATCAATTCATAAGACCATTTACCCAACCTATTCTAATGGGTTCCTCAAAGGGAAAGGACATTCTATTTTTTGTTTTATTTGGAATAACACTCATTCTATCAACATTATGCGACAATGAGAAAATCTACAATAGAATCAAGTCACTGCCCATTCCAAAGGATAGGAAATTCTATTTAAAACTTTCCTTATTCATATTCCTATTTACAGCAATATGCGGATTGATTGCAGAGCTTTACCTAAGATACTCTCTTGGAATTGAATACAATACAATATTTGTTGTTTTAAACCCTAGTTACACTACAACAAGTTTCCTGCATTCACATTTATACAAATCCATATTTGGAATAATACTTGGAGAATTCTTAAGCCATATCCCTGCGGGAATTCACACTGGAAGCTCCTTAAGCCCATATACGCCAAGCATTATTTCAGCCCTTTTCATTCTCATTCCAATCACATACATTTCAATGCTCATGAGTTTACAAAGGCAAAATCCAATTTCCAGAGTAATCTTATCATTTACAATCACTCTTGGAATAATAGGGCTTATCGATGGAGGCTTGTTTTCAACCCCTGCAATTGGAGGAATTTATGGAATTCTAATCATATTATACAATGATGCAATCATAGATGAGATTAGGAATTATTTCTCTATTGACAAAAAGGACAGAAAAAGCTTGAAAACAATATTAAAAAATGAAAAAGAGATTTTGCAGAGTCTTGTAGAAAGAAAAGAAAATATAAAAAAATATGCGAAAATAGCATTTCCCCACATTGCATTAATATTGATAATCGTTTTAAGGTTTTCAATAGCTTTCTATGGAGCCGGAGCAGACTATTATGAATTGACCATTGAAAATGGGGAAAACATAGATTTAAGCGAATATGATGTTTTGGAAATAGAACATGCAAGTGAAAACAGAACAATTGCGTATATTTCCAATGAATACAATGAAATGGAACTCTTGAATGACTTGGTTTTAAGCTTGGATGGAAAATGTGATTGGTACAGCCTAAGCTGGAACATATATTCATATTTATAAAAAAAATAATTGAAAAAATATTTCAATTGGTTTTTAACATGAAAAGATTTGAAAAAATATTTTAATTGGTTTTTAAGATAAAAGATTTGAAAAAATATTTTAATTGGTTTTTAAGATAAAAGATTTGAAAAAAATTAAATAAAAAAACCAATAAACTAAAATTAATAAAATTAACTAAAAAACATAAAAGTACACCGAAGTGATGAAAATGAAAATTAGTATTATCATACCAACATACAATGAAGAGGAATATCTTCCAAAATTACTGGAAAGTATCAAATCACAGGATTTTACTGATTATGAAATAATTGTTGCAGATGCACAATCAGATGATAATACTAGAGAAATAGCTAAATCATATGGTGCAAGAGTTGTTGAGGGAGGCCTTCCAGGAATTGGAAGAAACAATGGTGCAAAAGTGGCTAAAGGAGAGCTCTTACTCTTTTTAGACAGTGACCTTGAACTTAGCGAAAACTATTTGAAAAATGTGATTGAAGAGTTTTACGATGAGGATTTAGGCATTGCAATTACCCAAATGACTCCATTGTCAGAAAAGAAAAGAGACAAATATATTCATGATTTAGCAAACTGGTTTATGATTGCAGTTGAAAACATCAAGCCACATGGTGCAGGATGTTATGGAATCATAGCTAAAAGAGAGCTCCATATTGAAGTTGAAGGATTTAATGAAGAGTTAAGTTTTGGTGAGGATACCGATTATATTGAAAGAATAGCTGAAATAAGTCAATTCAAGGTTTTAAGAAATGCCAGAATAGGCGTTTCAACTAGAAGGCTTGAAGAGGAAGGGCTTTACACCTTATTAAAGCAATATGGAAAAAGTACCTTAAATGACTTTAGGGGAAAACGAACCAGTGCTGAGGAATTGGACTATCAATTCGGTCATGACACTGTAAAAGGACTAGACGCAAATGAAATTGAAAACTACCAATTCAGTCACAACCCTATAGAAGCGCTTGACAGTACTGAAATGGAAAAGATTGCAGAAAGATCCAGAAACAGAACCTTGAAAAAGAGAATAAACAAGCTTAAAGACAGAAGCCCTGAAGAAAACGAATTGATTGAAGTTCAGGTAAATGAAAATGAAACCAGACTAATCGGTGTTGACAAGAAAGAGGAACTATCCTCAAGTTCTGAAAATGAAATTATAAGTATTGACAATCAAGTTGCAAGAAAGAAAATATTCTATTCAGTCTGTGGAGAGGGAATGGGACATGCAATAAGAAGCAGCGTAATTCTAGAACATTTAATCAAAAAATATGACGTTTATATATTTTCAAGCGAAAGGGCTTATGCATTCCTTGCAAGCAAATTCGACAATGTTTATGAAATTGGGGGATTCAATACAGTTTATGAAAATAATGTTGTAAGAACTAAAAAGACATTTTTAAAAGCGGTTAAGGCAAATCCGACCAATCTGAAAGAGGGATATAATGTATTATACAAGGCCTGCAAAAGGATAAAACCTAACATAATCATTTCAGACTTTGAAAATTATGCTGGAATGCTTGCAAAACTAATGAAAATACCTTTGATAAGCCTTGACAACATTCATATGCTTACCCAATGTGAATATGACTACCCTCCAAACCACAAGGCAGACATGCTTACTGCAAAGGCTGTTACAAAGGCATATATTCTAAGGCCTAAAAGACATATAATAACAAACTTTTTCTTCCCTCCATTAAAGCATCCTCAAATGACAGCCATTTATCCGCCGGTCCTAAGAGATGAAATAAGAAAGCTAAAACCTGAAAACAAGGATCATGTATTGGTTTATCAGACTGCCGAAAGCAGCATAAACCTGATGGAGGAACTTAAGAAATTAGATGAAAAATTCATAGTTTACGGCTTCGACAAGGACGAAGTGGATGAAAATCTTAGATACAGACATTTCAATGACGACCTGATTTATGAGGATATGAGAACAGCTAAGGCAATCATAGTAAATGGAGGATTTACAATGATTAGTGAAGCTATCTATCTTAAAAAGCCTATTTACAGTACTCCTGCACATAAGAACTTTGAACAGATCCTTAATGGATTCTATGTTGAAAAGTTAGGTTATGGAGAATATCATGACAACTTGAACGTTAAAAAAATAGAAAGATTTTTGAATAATCTTGAGGTTTATCAGGAAAACTTGAATAAGGTTGAACCTTGGTCAAATGATGCTATTTTAAAAGACTTGGACGAGAGTATTGAGAAATACTCTAAGTTTTATTAATTTAAGTTTAATTAAACTCAAGACTATTTTTAAGAATTATTTTTAAAAAATAAGTTAAATAAAATTAAATTTTATTAAAAAAATTTAAAATTAAATCTTATTTAAAAAAAAATAATGAAATTAAAAAATTAAAATTAAAAATAAATAAAAAATTAAAATTTTTAAAAAAAAATAAGATTAAAAATAATTA
>NZ_CALCYR010000066.1 GCF_937906425.1 uncultured Methanobrevibacter sp.
GTAAAATTTTAATTATTTTTAAAGTTAAAATATTTTATATTTTCTAAAATTTTAATAATCTTTAAACTTAAATAATATTTTAAACTTAAATAATATTTTATGTAAATAATATTATAGTAATAATTTTTTTAATTCAATTTTATTTTAGGTGTTTCAATGGAATCAAAACTTAAGAAATTAAACCAAGAAGATATTGACATGATTTCAGACTTTTTTGCAGAAACTGTTGAAAGGAAAATTTTTGCTTCTGTAAAGTCTTCAAAAGAAATTCTCACAATGGATGTAAATATTGATGTGTCCTATAATGATGAAACTGAAGAACTTGATGTAGATGTAGATGTTGACATTGATGCAGATGAATTATCAAGTTTATCAGATGAAATAATCGATGAAGTAATCGAAGACTCTTACCTCGAACTTGATGAATACATTAACGAAAATTTCAGAGAATAGCTTCAAATATTTTTGATAATTTTTCCTTTCAATATTTTGAAGTTTTTTTTGTTTTTTTCTATTTTTTTTCTTATTTTTTCTATTTTTCCCAGATGATAATATGATTGAAACGGATATTGTAGTTGTTGGTGCAGGTCCTGCAGGTTCCACTGCAGCTAAGCATGCTGCCTTAGGTGGGGCAAGAGTTATCCTAATAGATAAAAAGTCAGAGATAGGAACTCCTAAAAGATGTGCTGAAGGAGTTTATGACCACGGATTCAAATGGCTTGGAATTGAAATCGACCCAATGTGGGTTTGTCAAAGAATCAATGGAGGAACATTGATTGCTCCTGATAAGACAAGAATTACCCTTGATGAAACAGTTTTGCCTGAAAAGGGTTATATCATTGAACGTAAGGTCTTTGACAAGTATATGGCTATGGATGCTGGAAGGGCAGGCAGTAAAATAATGATTAAAACATTGGTTAAGTCAATTGAAAGACAATCTGATGATGATGGTGATTTTTTCATTGTAATCTGTGAACATATGGGGGAAATATTTGAAATCAAGGCAAGAATAGTTATTGCTGCTGATGGTCCTGAATCACATATTGCAAGGTGCATTGGAATAAATTCATCTACTAAGCCCTTTGACATGATGTCCGGTGTTCAATATGAGATGGTTGGAGTTGAATGCGAGAGAATGGATCTTTTGGAATTGCACCTGGGAGCATTTGCACAGGGAGGATACGCTTGGATTTTCCCTAAGGGTGAGGACAGTGCAAATGTTGGAATAGGAATCAATGCATCTAATGAATATTTGGCAATTGATATTTTAAATGAATTTGTTGATACTTATCCTCCACTTAAAAATGCCAAGGCTGTTGGATTGAATGTTGGGGGAATTCCTGTAGGCGGGATGATTGAAAGGATTTATGATGATAATTTCCTTGCTTGCGGTGATGCGGCAGGTCAGGTTGACCCAATTACCGGTGGCGGAATTGTTTTGGGAATGCTTGGCGGTATGTGTGCAGGTACAGTTGCAGCCAAGGCAATTAATGAAGGGGATTATTCTGCTAAAGCTTTAAAGGAATATGAAGAAATGTATAAGGAAAAATCAAGAGGCTTCATTCCTAAATTGAGTGTGGTTCGTGAAGTTTATGAATCTTTGGATGATGATGATATAAATAAGGTTTTTGAAGCTTTTGTAGATTTGGATTATTCTGAAATGGATGCCAAGGACGTTTTAAAAGTATTTTTAAAATTGCCTAAACGTCTTGCATTGAAATTTAGAAAGTTGTTTAAAATTATTTATAAATAGTTGTTTTTTAATTATTCTTTTTAATCATAATTCTTATTTTTAATTTAATTCTTTTTTTCTTTTTTCTTTTTATCATTAATTCTTATTTTTAATTTATCATTCCTTTTTTAAAATTATTGCATTTTAAAAATTTTTTGTCTTTTTTTTATCATTAATTTTTTTTAAATTTTTATTCTGATTTGTCATTATTTCTTTTTTTAATTATTTTTTTAACATTTCATTACAATTTTTAATTTAATTAAATTATATTCATTATTTTGATTTTTGATTAAAATTTGTATAATTCAATTAAAATTTATATTTTTTCAAGTAAACTTTATATACTATAAAGTATAAATTATGTTTAAGGGTTCATATTTAACTTTTAATCAAGCTAGTATATTAAACACAAAGAAAAGAGATTTTTCTCTTTTCTTTCTCCATATCTTAAAAAATCTTTTTTTAACTATTATTATTAGGAATTTCCCTTTTTCCTTTTAATTTTAATTTTAATTTTAATTAATTTTGAAAATTTTTTTTATTTTTTCTAAAACTTTTTATTTTATTTTATTTTTATAAACTTGATTTATTTTTTCTAAAACATTTTATTTTATTTTTTATAAAATTTTTATTTAATTTTCATAATTTATTTTGGTAAATATTTATTTGATGAAAAATATAATAGAAAAATAATTGAAATTTATTAATTATTATTTTTATGAATTATTAAAATTAGAAAATTATTTTTGGTGAATTTTATGTTAGAAATAATTCCTGTTATTGATTTAATGAATTCTGTAGCTGTTTCTGGCAAGTCTGGCAATAGGGAAACTTACACTCCACTTCAAACCATTTATGCTTCTTCATCAGATCCTGTGGAAATAGCAAGTTCCTTAAAAAGGTCCAATGCAAAGGAAATGTATATAGCTGATTTGGATTTAATTGAAAGGAATGGGAATCATAACATCTATAAAATCAAGGAAGTAAATACAATCTTGCCTGTAATATTGGATGTAGGTGTTGACAATTTGGAAACCTTTGAATTCATGCTCGATTTTGCATATAAAATCATAGTGGCTACTGAAACACTTGATTCCATTGAGGAATTGGAAAAGATCTTTGAAAAATATCCGAAGGAAAGAATTATTGTAAGTGTTGATGTTAAAAACAATGAATTGCTTTGCAAGAACATGGATATGGATTTGGAAGGATTTAAGGATGTCTTAAGAAGAATAGATCCTAATGAAATCATCCTGCTTGACATTTCATCTGTTGGAACAGAAGCAGGCTATAATAAGCAATTGCTTGAAAGCTTTGCAGAATTCAAGGACAAGATAATTTTAGGTGGGGGAATCACCAAGGATGAATTGGATGCAATTTCAGATTTGGGAATCAAGAAGGCCTTGGTTGGAACTGCATTGCATAAGGGTGAGATAAGTTTAAATCCATTTTAAATAATTAATTTTCATTTGTTTTTTCTAAATGGAATTAATGTTATATTTTATAGAATGAATTAATGTTAAATTTAAATATAAAGTTATATAAATCTATAAATAATTGTAAAAAATTTATTTTAAATATTTTTAAAAAATATTATTTGATTAAAATTTAATGTGATAAAATGGCAAATGGTTTTATAATTATATTTTCACACATTCTCCCTTTAATACTTGGATTTTTCAGTATTTTATTAATTATTAATGGAATAATGGATAAGCAAAGAGTTATAACTGCTTTAGGCATATTGCTGTTTTTAGCTGCTTCCTTAGGTCCATTTTTAGTTTTACAATTCTTGGTTTAGATTAATTCTTATTAAGTTTTAAACTTTTTAACTAATTTCTATTCTTTTACTATTTTTATTCTTTAACTATTTTTATTCTTTTACTATTTTTATTCTTTTACTATTTTTCACTATTTTTAACTATTTTTTAAATTTTTTTTACTCATTTTTTTACTATTTTTTTAATTTTTTCTATTCTTTTACTATTTTAACTTTTATATAATTTTAGTTTTTATTTTCTATTTTTGCTCATTTTTCAAATATTTTCCAATTTAAATCTAAATTTTTATAAAGTTTTCAATAATTTTGACCATTTTTAGAAAATTATATAAGTTTACATATCATATTTAATATTAGTATTTTATTAAAATTTTATTTAGTTAATTTATAATTATTTTAGTTTTTTAATCTTTAAATTTGATTTAACTAATAAATATGAATTTTAAATAGTTTATGATTATTTAAAATTATTTAATTTTTTTTAAAATATTTTTTTAAGGATATGAATTATAATTCTTATCTCTTTGATTTTATAATAATTATTATGTAGTTTTTTATTTTCTTTTTTTTAAAGAAGAAAAGAATTTATTCTTATTTTGGAGGGATATTTATTAAAAACACTAAAAAAACTTTATTATTACTTTGTATTATTCTTTTATCCTTTTTATTCATTGGATCTTTAAGTGCAGCAGATAATCAAGCCGCGGATGGTCTTGCATTGGATAATGCAATGCTTAATGAAAATTCTATTTCCAAGGATGCAAAGATTGATGATTTGGCAATTGATGAAATTGAATCTAATGATTTATCTCATAATCCTATAAATTCTGATGTTCAATATTCTGATTCTGTTAAGTCTAATTCTCAATTGTACGATTCTGTAAAGTCTAATTCCCAATTGTCTACTTCTAATATCCAATCCTTGTCTGATTTAAATGATTTGATTGATTCTTCCTCAAATAAGATTAGCCTGTCCTCTGACTACAAATACATAAGCTGGGATTCAAAGTCAGGAATTCTAATTGACAAGGATCTTGAAATCAATGGAAATGGTTTTACAATTGATGGTGCAAACTCTGCAAGAATATTTAACATTACAGAGTCAAGCACATTGATTTTAAGAAACCTGAATATTATAAATGCAAATTCAGACTATTGCGGTGGAGCAATATACTCATTAGGTTCATTGATTGCTAATGATGTAAATTTCACTAACAACAATGTCTTGGATGGGGATTATGTTCATTATTATGGGGAATATGGTTCCTATGATGGTGGAGCAATCTATTCCAATGGCAGTTCAAGTTTCATAAACTGTAATTTCATCAAGAACATGGCTGAAAGCGGTGGTGCGGTCTATTTAAATGGAGCTTCAAGCTTTTTAAACTGCAGTTTCATCAACAACACTGCAAGCGGCGGTCTTGATTATGACTTGAGCTGTTATGGTGAGAATTATTATGTGGGAGCAGAAGGTGCAGCAATCTACACTTCCGCGGATGTTTCAATAAGGGATTCAAACTTCACAGATAACTATGCTAACCTTAAAGAGGCAAAGGGTCCCGGAATCATTTACCTGAATGCCCATAATGAAATAGATAACTGTAATTTCAACTTAAACAATGCAGATGCAGTTATCTATTGGCATGGAAATGGAAGCATATCCAATTCAAGCTTTATGGACAACTCTGGATATGACTGTGGAGGAGCAATATTCTTGGCTGGAAACGCAAGTATTGCAGACTGTGATTTCATCAGCAACTATGGTGCAAACTATGGGGGTGCAATATATTCTGTCGGCTGCTATGACTATAATCAGAATACCGGCGAATCTGCATATTATGATAGTGAAATAAGCATTGACCATTGTAATTTCATTTACAACTATGCCTATTTTGATGGGGGAGCAATCTATATAATTGCAAATACAAGTGTTAAAAACTCCTATTTCGGTGAAAACTGGGTTGATGTTGAAGGATTCAAGGAAGTGAATGAATATTACTATTACTTTGACTTGACAAACGCTGGAAATGGAGGAGCAATCTATATGGAAAATGGTACTCTTTCCAATTGTACTTTCATTGAAAACAATGCTGCCTTAAATGGAGGTGCAGTCTATGCAAACGGAACTGCAATGATTGCAGATTCAAGATTCTCACTCAACACTGCAATTTTAAATGGAGACAATATCTACAACAATGAAAACATCAGCCTTTCAGCAAACCGGATTGATGCAGATTATGCAACAATATACAATGACAATTATTGGTCAACATCTTTGATTGAGTCTCCGGTAAGTCTCGTTTTGCTTGAAAATAAAACATATTATTACAATTCATTGGAAAACTTTAAAATCTATGCAAGGCTTATGGATGATAATGGAAATCTGATTGAGGATTCCAATGTCTATCTTAATTTCAATGATATGATTGTTTTAATGAGCTTCAATAATGAAAGCTCATTATATGAATACACATTAAACAGCTTTTCAGGAGATGAGCTTTTATTGTCTGGGGAATATGATGGTAGCAGCCAATTGACTGTAAAGACATCCATCATTAAGTTGGGAGTTGTTTCTACTGCTTTAAATTACACTCTTGATTTTGACGGTTCAGACATTATATTTGCCATTGATTTGACTGCATCAGATGATTCCAAATTAAATGAGACTGTTGAGCTTGCAGTCAATTGTGATGATTCAGGATACCTCTTGAATGAAAGCATTCTGCTTAAGGATGGTCAGGGAAGCGTAAGGCTTTCAGACATTCTTCCGGGAGACTATAATTTCAGTTTGATCTTTGCAGGCAATGAGAATTATGATCCTTCAAGCTTATATGGCAAGTTTTCAATTTCAAAAATCGATGCTGCTTTGGCTATTGAAGTCAATGAGATCTCTTCAGATTCTGCAAGAGTTAAAATCAACTTGGATAAATGCAATGGGCTGGTTGATGTCTTCGTCAGTGGTATGGATGCCCAATCCATTGAATTGATTGAGGGGGAGGCTCAAATCAATTTAAGCTCTTTGGCAAGTGGAAATTACACAGTAATTGCTATTTTCAATGGAACTTCATTATACGATCCTGTCTGGAATTTCACATCATTTGAAATCATTAGAAAGGATCCTGTCAAAACCCTATTGGAGATTTCTGTAAGTGATTTCATCTATGGTGAGGATGCTGCAGTAAACTTCAGCTTAACTGACCAGTATTCAAATCCATTGAATGAAAGCATATTTGTTCAAGTTTCAGGACAAACTTACAATCTGACATTAAAGGATGGTAAGGCAAGACTTTCTTTAAAGAATTTATCTGCAGACACTTATGCTGTTTTTGCAATATTTAGGGCTAATGATGATTATCTCTCTTCATTTGACTTTAAAACATTTAAGGTTTCCAGATTGGCAACATTCATTGAATACAGTGATATGGAAACCATTACAGTGGATTCAGTTACAGACGGTCGTGTAGGTGAGTATTTCAATATTACATTAAAGGATTCAAATGACAAGCTTTTGGCAAATAAGACAGTTTACTTCGGATTTAATGGAAAGGTTTACAACAAGACAACAGATTCAAATGGTTTTGCATGTTTGCAAATCAATCTTCCAAGGGAAGACCTTTTTACCTTTGCATTATGTTTCCTAGGGGATGAAAATTACAGTGCATCCTTCTTTGTGGCTAAAATCAATGTTGTTAAACAAGTACCTAATTTGACAACAGCCAAAAAGACATATAAGGCAAGTGCAAAGACCAAGACATTGACTGCAACATTAAAATCCCTTAATGGAAATCCTATTAAAAACAGGATAATTACATTTACAGTCAATGGAAAGTCATACACTGCTAAAACCAATTCAAATGGAATTGCAAGTGTTAAGGTTAGTTTGTCTACTAAAAAGACTTATAGTTTTACTGTAAAATACGCAGGAGACAAGTATTATGCTCCTGTTTCTAGTTCAGCTAAATTAGTTATTAATTAATTTACTTTATTTATTTTTTTAATTTTTTTGTCTTTTTTTAAATTTTATTAATTTTTTTCTTTAATTTTTTTAATTTTTCTTAATTTTTTTATCTTTTTCTTTA
>NZ_CALCYR010000067.1 GCF_937906425.1 uncultured Methanobrevibacter sp.
TTTTAAAATAAAATTACAGTATTTATTAAAGAAATAAGAATTTTAAAATAAAATTACAGTATTTATTAAAGAAATAAGAATTTTAAAATAAAATTGCAGTAAAAAAATTAGATTTAAGAATTATTTCTTCTTAAACCCCTTTCTAGTCTTAATAGCTTGACCAGTCTTAAAGTCAAGCATCTCATTATGATTTAAAAGAGCCTTACCAAATGCCAATAGCTCTCCTTCCTCATTTACAACCAAGACCTCATCATTTGACCTAATGTTTTCATCACAGTCCAAAATAAACTTGGAGAAAACACTTTTTCCATCACGGGCAAAGGATTCAACACTGTTATCAATCATTACCTTGTTTCTCATTCCATCCAATTTAGCCAATCTTTTAGCTCCCAATTTGGATAGGATAAGGAAACTGTCTGAAGCCCTCATATTCACAATATTCTGATTTCCGTCAAAAACATGCCTGATTTTACCTGTCTTCTTGCTTTTCTCTATCTTGATTTTACCGGAAAAGAGCGCATTCCCTGCGCCATGGCCAAACTGATAGTCTGCAATTGCCTTCAATTTCTTAACATCATCCTTGTCAAACTTGATTTCATTGCTGAAGCCATATTCCTCAATATAATCAAGCTCCAAGTCATCAAGAACTTTTGGATGAATGAGAACATTGTCATAGTTTTCTGCAAAGTCAATCAAGAAGTCACGTGCAAAGTCCAATGCAATCTGGTCCTTGATTTTAGGGGCATCGCTTTGGCTTAACGGATAGACCTCATCAAGTTCAAGCGGCACAAGACAGAATGGAATGTCACAGACCATGAAGTCAGATTCCTCATTTGATATCCTGCAGACTGCATCCTCACCTTCAGACTCATCCTTTGAATAAACCAGAAATTCCTTAAAGCTGTTTGATAAAAACTTACTGTAAGGTTTTCTGTAAGCCGGAAGAACAACAAGGTTTTTCTTCTTGTCCATCTCATCCAACTTGGCAAGGTGCCTTGTAACTTCCGCCCTGTGAAGGGATTCGGGACCTGTATAGAAAAATGCAGACTTCTTGCTTCTGGGATCGTATTTTTCCAAATCATCACTGTAGCTTCCCAAATGTCTCAATGCATCCAATAACATCGGATGGGCTCTGCAGCGCTCTTCAACAAGTTCCATAAGACTTCCTTCAGATATTGCCTGACGAATGAGCCTAAGCTCTCCAAAGCTTACATGAAGGTTATGCTGTGCAATAAGCTCAACCCTTTTCTCACGGTCCATCGCCCTCAAGTCATCTGGAGTGTATTTTGAACATACCTCACAGGAACAAGGCATTTCAGTCATGTTCTCAAGCTTTATTGTTCCCCTTGTTGTCAGGAAACGTTCGCCTTCAGCATAGAGAATATATGCTGCAGAGTCAAAAAGGTCGCATCCCATTGCAACGCACAATGCAAAAATCATTGGATGGCCTGCACCCATCAGGTGACGCGGCTTGGAGTCAGGCAAATGCTTGACTGAATGCATTACAGCATCAACTATATCACGGTAATGGTACATTTCCATTAGGGGAACAACTGCACCAATCGGATAAAGGTCTGCCTCAAGCTTTGTCAATTCCTCTGCACAGTATTCGCGCAAATCAGGATAGGTTGAACCCTGCACAACTGAATTTATCTTCATTTCAAAGTCATTCTCACGAACATGACCAATAGCTTCACGGGCACGTTCAAGGGTTATTTCAAGGTCCTCTTCAGCCTTTTCACGATCAACATATGGAGCTGTTGGTATGTCAAGGGAGGTTCCGATGTCTGTTCCAATTGCTTCCTGAAACTCAATTACCTCCTTGTTGGTGATGTCCACATCACCATAGACAGACAATTGAAATGAACCTGAATCAGTCATGATAGGTCCATCAAAATGAATCAGTTCATGCAATCCCTTTTCAACAGCCTCTTTACTCAAGTCTTCATCCTTATAAATAAGATAAGCATTAGTGATAACTATATCTGCACCATATTTGGAAACGTCTATTGTCTGTTTCCTTGGGTGTATAACAGGCATTAGGTTAGGAGTCTTTACATCTCCATGATTTGTTTTTAAAACTCCTACACGCCCTCTCATATCTTTTGCTTTAATTTCATACATGATTTTCTTCCTAAAATTAAATAAACAAATTAGTAAATAAAAATAATTTAAACTTTGTTAATAAAAATTATTTTGATAATTAAATAAATTAATTTTATCTAATGTTTTTATATTGATTAAAAAGTTTAAAAAGTTT
>NZ_CALCYR010000068.1 GCF_937906425.1 uncultured Methanobrevibacter sp.
CTCTTTCCCTACACACGCTCTTCCGATCTCCCAATCCCCAATCCCCAATCCCCAATCCCCACATAAAAATTATTTTAACCATTAAAATAATTTTTATGTGGTTTTATGATTAGTGAAAAACAAATTGAAGATGCCATTTACCAAATTTATAAAAAGGCTGCAATCCATCTTGGTGAAGATGTTAAATCTGCACTTGAAGATGCTCTTATTCGAGAGGATAGTGATCTTGGACAACTAAATATTAGGGCTATCTTAAAGAATATTGAACTTGCAGAAAAAAACTCTATTCCGATGTGCCAAGATACAGGTCTTCCCATAGTTTTTGTAAAACTTGGTAATGTTGAAGTGGAAAATCTTTATGAAGGGATTAGGAAGGGAGTTGCAAAGGCTACCTCAGAGGTTCCATTAAGACCAAATGTGGTTGATCCAATCACCCGTAAGAATTCAGGAAATGTAGGAGACAGGATTCCTATCATAGACATTGAATTGGTTGAGGGAAATTACATAGAATTTACAATTATGCCAAAAGGATTCGGCAGCGAAAACAACAATGGCCTTAAGATGGCTCTTCCTGCTGAAGGAATTGAGGGAGTGAAGGATTTTGTTGTAGAAACTGCACTTAAGGCAGGAGGAAAGCCTTGCCCTCCAATCGTTGTAGGTGTTGGAATAGGCGGAAGTTCTGATATGGCATTGAAATTAGGTAAAAAGGCTCTTCTTGGAAAGGTGGGAGAGCGTAATCCAGACCCAACAATTGCTGAGATGGAAATTGAATGTCTTGAGCGTATTAATAAGGATGGAAAAGGTCCTATGGGTCTTGGAGGCAGAACAACTGCACTTGATGTTAAGATTCTAAAGATGGACACTCACACTGCAGGGCTTCCTGTGGGAGTTGTAATTCAATGTTGGGCGGACAGACATGCAACAATACGCCTCGAGGATGATTAAAGCTTAATAATTTTATTTTTATTTAAAATTTGATAATTTTTAGTTTTTTTAATTTATAATTATTTTTTTTTTTTTAAATTGGAAATGATTATTGTTTATTTTTTTAAATAATTTTATTTTAGTGGGGATTTTTATGATACTTATTATAACAGGGCATTTGGCTTATCCATTGGTAGCGGAAATGGCTGAAAAGTCATCTAAGGAAACTGTAGTGCATATTGCGGAAACTCAGGTTGCCGCTTTTTTAACTCCTAATCAAATAATCAAAGAGATTAAGGAGCACTTTGGAGATCGCTTGGATGATATTGAATTAATATTGGTTCCCGGTTTAATAAGAAAAGACACTTTCTTAATTGCTGAAGAGTTTGGCATTCCTTGCTATAAGTCTTCTACAGATGCAGCGGATTTGGCAATGGTTTTGGATTTGGTTGATGACTTGGAACTTTCCCAATCCACACCTGCTGATAAGCTAATCATTGAAGAGAAAAAGAAACAGGCTTTAAAATTCATTGAAGACTTTGAAAATGACATTGAAAAAAGGGATGAATTGCTTAAGAAGGAGAATAACATTCTTGTTAGAAACCTTCCTGTAGGTGAGGATTTCCCTATGAGGGTCTTGTCTGAAATTGCAAGCGCTCCAATATTGTCAAAAGAGGACTTGATTAAAAAGGCAGAGTTTTTCGTCGCTTCAGGTTCTGACATGATTGACATTGGCATGATTGCAGGTGAAGACAGGTCAGACCAGATTCCTGATTTGATTGACACATTAAGGCCAATTGTTGGAGATAGGCCTTTAAGTATAGATACCTTAAACCCTAAGGAAATTGCAGCTGCTGTAAATCATGGAATAGATATGGTTTTAAGTTTGGATAATGGTAATTTCGATGAGGTTTTGCCATTGTTAAAGGAGAAAAATGTTCCTGCAGTATTGCTTCCGACCAATTTTTCAGAAGGCTTTGTACCTCATAGCCCTGCTGAAAGGGTTGAATCAATGGAAAAGTTGGTTAAATCCTGTGAAGGTCTTGATGTGGTTTGTGACTTGATTTTGGATCCTGTTAACAGTGCAAGTATTGTTGATTCAATCATTGCTTTCCATGATTTCCACGAGATAGATAAAAAACCTATGTTTTTCGGTATAGGGAATGTGATTGAACTTATGGACACAGATTCTGTTGGTGCAAATGCACTTCTTGCAGGCATAGCTATGGAATTAGGTGCAAGCATATTGTTTACTCCTGAAGAAAGTGGTAAGACCTATGGCAGTGTAAGGGAATTGGCTGTTGCTTCAAAGATGATGTTTTTGGCAAAGAACAGACAATCCATACCTAAGGATTTAGGTATTGACTTGCTTGTATTCAAGGATAAGAAGAAAAGAATTGACTTAAAGAATATTGATTATGATGTTCCTACCAAGAAACAGATTGAGCCTATGAAGTTTGTTAGGGATAAGGCAGGAAGCTTTAAAATAAGGGTTGATTATGGAATAAGTGTTCATGATTCCAAGCTTGTTGTTACTCATTTCAAAAAGAATGAGGCAGATTTGACTTTTGAAGGAAAAACTGCTAAGGAAATCTATGAAGAGATTATAAAAGAAGGGCTTGTTACAAGAATGGAACATGCTGCATATCTTGGAAGCGAGCTTCAAAAAGCTGAGATAGCTATGTTAACTGGAAAAGAATATGTTCAGGACTTTGAATTATTTAAAGACCCTGAAGAGTTTATTTAAATCGGTTAAATCGGTTAAATTGGTTAAATTGGTTAAATCGGTTAAATCGGTTAAATCATTTTAATCATTTTAATCATTTTAATCATTTTAATCAGTTAAATTGCTTAAAATCAGTTTTTAATCAGTTTTAATCTCATTTTTAGTTTTTTCTTAATCAGTTTTTTAATTTTTTCTTTTTTATTTCTTTTTATTTAATTCAATTTAAGCTGTTTTTATTATTTTTAATAATTTTAATTATTTTTTTCACTGAATTTAATTGAATTTTATTTCTATTTTTTAAAAACATATTTAACTGTATTTTAAATTTATTTTTAATATGTATATTGAATAGAACAGGATTATTAATGCTAAAATGAGGAAAAGAGTTCCGCTAGTGAATATGCTCATTACGCCATAGTCATTTACTAAAAAACCACCTATAGCTGTTCCAAGAGCTATTCCTCCATTTAAAACGCTTAAAAATATTCCATTTGCAAGTTCGGGACTATCTTCCAGAACTGAATTTTCAATATATTGTATAAGATTGTATCCCATTCCGTCTAGGATTCCAAATATTAAGAAGAATATTAGGACTGGAATCATATAATATGCAGAGAAATACAGTGCCGCAAATGTTAATGCACACACTATTTGGAAAATTATCAATGTTTCCTTGTCTTTTTTGTAAATCAGTTTTCCTCCAAGCCAGGTTCCGAATATTGAGAATATTCCATAAATCAATAGGAAAATGCTTAATTTATAGGTGTATATGTGGGTTACAGTCTGTAAAAAGTAAGGCATGTAGTTATAGACAATACTTGCACCTATAGGCATCATAATTATTCCTATGGTGGCAACTACAAAGTCCTTGGACTTTAAACTAGTTGAAGAGGTCTCATAAGTTTTGGATTTTCCGGGAATTTTTGGGAAAAAGATCAATATCAATATTAATGTAATTAAATTGAAAAGGAAAATCCAAGCCATGGCTATTTGATATCCGAATCTGGTTCCAAAAAATGTTGTGATAGGCAATCCCACTATGCTTCCAATTGAAATTCCCAATAATATTTTGGTAATGTAGTCCTGCTTCTGTCCTTCAGGAGCTATCTCTTCACAAACGGTTAATGCAATGGATGTAAATGCAGGATAGAAGATAGCTGAAAGTATTCTAAAGAATGAGGCAATATACAGGTTTCTTGTAAATATTATTATAAAATTAGATATTGCAAATATGCCTAAAATGCTAAGGAATGTTTTCTTCCTTTCAAATTTGGAAAATAAGCTTGGGATGAATAATCCGCATATTGCTATTGTGAATGTAAAGGAACTAACAAATAATCCAGAAATGGCAATTGAAGTGTTAAAATACTCTGAAATTTGAGAGATTATTCCCACGATGCTTAAGGGGGTGTTTATTCCCATTACGGATATTGTTAGAATGAAAAGAAGTATCTTAGAGTCTGTTTTCATATTTTTTCCTTGCTTCGTTTATTTGTACATTGTACAAAGACAAATGCCTCCAAATAGGAGAATAATGATAAAAAATAATGCAATTAATTGTTTAGCCTTCATTTTTATCACTTTCTCTAATTTTTCAGATAAAAGAATTATCTGATTGTTTTGCGTGTTTATCCGTTTATAGATCTTAATATCTTTTGCCTTGTATTGTTTTAATTATATAAAACAATAAATTATTTATATAATTTAAACATATTTATTAATGAATAGTATTATAATTATTATATTGCTTAAAGTAAATAATATTTTTTACTATTATTCACTTTCAATTATTTAATTTATTTTAATT
>NZ_CALCYR010000069.1 GCF_937906425.1 uncultured Methanobrevibacter sp.
GGGTATTCAGAACAACTCCGATGCGCTCCTTGTATACAGGCACATATTCAAGAGAGGAGCTGCGAGAGAGCTTATAATCTACCAGGAATCCGATGTCGGTTTTATTATTAACCAGGTTGGTATGGACGTCTGTAGGTGTATCTACTATATATTCAGTCCTGATATCAGGATATTTCATCTCAAATTCTGTAGGGATAGAACCCAGATAGTCGGCAACGCTGTAATAAGGTACGCCTATCCTTAAGTGCCCTTTAAGATTGGATTCGATAAGCTCTATCTGTTCTTTAATATCATTATATTCATCGATAAGTCCTTCTGCGCGCTTAAGCAGGAGACGACCGGTCTCAGTGAGCGAAACATTCTGGGTCGTACGATTGAACAGACGGGTACCGAGCTCATTTTCCAGGCTCTCCATATGGCGGGAGAGGGTAGACTGGGAAATGAACATCTTCTGGGAAGCTGTTCTGAAATTAAGCGTTCCTGCAAGTATTAAGAATTCGGAAAAATAATTGATATTCATATACAAAGTATATCATACTGATGCGGAAAATGCATTGGTTAATACGGCTTTAAAAAAAACAAAATAATACTTTTCTAAAAAAAATAATTAAAAATTCTTTAAAATTTATTTTATACAATTAAAATAAAAATAATAATTTTCAATAGCTATGAAAAGATATAAATAAAATGCAAATTAATATTATAATAATTGCTAAAGAAGTCGTTTTAAACTTTTATAATTTTAAATAAAATAAACAAATTATAAAACTTAATTCAAAAATTGAAAATTATTTTATCAATTTATTTAATTTTTATGCAATATACCAAAATGAAAGAAAGAATTTTATGCAAAAACATTAAATAAAATAAAATCATACTTTTATATTCATATAAGTTTTCAATTATCTTCAAAATAAAAGTGAGGTGAAAAAATGGATAATTCCAATATCATAATTTCTGTAATTATTGTATTATGTATTGCTGCAGGCGTAACTGCATATGGAATTAGTGAAGGCGATAATGCAGTATTTAGTGATTTAACCGGATTTTCAGCAGATGGCTCAGATTCTGGAGATGATGGAATAGATGGCATTAGTTTGGATAACGGTGATGATTCTGGATTAAGTATCTCTGACAGCAACAGCGGAAGCTCAAGCTCAAGCTCAAGCGGTTCCAGCAGTTCAAGCTCAAGCGGTTCTAGTTCAGGAAGTGGATCAAATGGCGCTAATGGTGGAAGTTCATCAGGTAATGGAGGAAGCAGTGGTGGAAGTTCATCAGGCAATGGAGGAAGCAGTGGTGGAAGTTCATCAAGTACCAGTAAAATTTCCTCATCCCAAGCAAGCAGCATTGCTAGCGGATACATTGCAGAAGATGGGGCATATGTAGGAAAAGTTACAGACAGCGGATCCATGTACATCTGTTACATTTACAATTCCAATGGAGAATTAGTTGACGCAATTGGAATCAGTTACAGCGGTGCTAACTTAGGAAAAGTTTAAGCAATAAATTTTAGGAGATAAACTCTCCTTATTTTTTTCTTTTTTAAACAGAACAAATTCTTTTTTTAAAATTTAAACTCTAATTTTAAACTAAAACTCTACTTTTAAAAACTAAAATTCTTTTTTAAAATTAAAACTCTAATTTTAAACTAAAACTCTACTTTTAAACTAAAACTCTACTTTTAAAAACTAAAACTCTAATTTTAAACTAAAACTCTACTTTTAAAAACTAAAATTCTTTTTAAAAATTAAAACTCCACTTTTAAACTAAAACCCTACTTTTAAAAAACTAAAATTCTTTTTTAAAAATTAAAACTCCACTTTTAAACTAAAACCCTGTTTTAAACAAATCTAAGCAAATCTAAATAAAAACAACTCTTTTTAAAAAGTTTTATAAAAATAAACTTAAATATCAAAAACCCGATAAAAAAGTAAAATATAGTAAAACATATTATACTTAAAAAATAAAACTTAAACTAACTTTTATTAATCATGTTTACAATAATTTTAAAAAACTTTTTTAATTGAATAATAAAAGGATTAAAGAGGTGATATAATGGATAATTCAAGTATCTTAATATCCATTATCATTGTGTTATGTATTGCAGCTGGTGTAACTGCATACGGATTAACAAATGATAGTAACGCTGTATTTAATGACTTGTCTGGATTTACTCCAGATGCACAAGGAAATACTGGAATTGGAAATAACTCCACTAATGGAACTGAAGGAAGCAGTGTAGCTGGAACAGGGGCTTCATCCGGAACCGGCGGAACTGGCAGTGGAAGCACTGGAACAAGTTCAAGTTCTTCATCAAGCAGTTCAAGCGGTTCAAGTGGCTCAACAGTCAAACACAATATAAGTCCTGAAAGAGCTAAACAAATAGCTGCAAATGCTGCATGGTCTGGTGCATGGTGTTATAGTGTAAAATACAATTCCGGAGGATATTACACTTGTCTTTTAAAAGATGACAAAGGAAATACCGGTTATGCTCTTGTTGGATCAGGTACTGGCAGAATATTAGAAGGATCCTGGAATAAAGAGGTTACAGGAGGAAGTTCATCATCCAGTGACTCAAGTTCAAGCTCCAGTTCTAGTTCTAGTTCCAATAAAACCAACAGCACAAACAGTACAGGATAATTTAAAATTAATAAAATTAAAATTTAAATAAATGAAATAATGAATAAACAATTTAATTAAATTAAAAAAACTAATTAGACACCTTAATTAGAGAAAAAACAAAGCATGAATAATTTAATTAAATGTTTATTTCTATTTTATAAAATAAGGGAATATAAAAGTAAATTTTTAAAAACAATTAATTCTATTCTAATTTTTTAAAAAAGACTAAAAACAATAAATACAATCTAATCTTTAAAAAAAGACTAAAAAACAATTAAAAAAACATTCTAATTTTTTTAAAAAAAAAAGATAAATTTAATTTACCAATACTTTTATATACCATAAAAAACATAATAAATTTATCATGTGAATAAGGGCCCGTAGCCTAGCTGGACAGGGCGTCGGACTTCTAATCCGAAGGTCCCGGGTTCAAATCCCGGCGGGTCCGCTCTTATTACTTTTTTTATTTAACTTTTTAAACATTTTCAACTCTTTTTAGGCAATTTAATAAATGTTTAATAAAAGTAGTAAATTTTAGGCTTGTAGCCTAGTCTGGAAGGGCGTTAGACTCCTAATCTAAAGACCGCGGGTTCAAATCCCGCCAAGCCTGCTTTTTTTAAAACCTAATTTTCATCACAAAAACTAATTTTAAAACAATAATACACCATAAAAAAGACCAAAAAACTAATTTTAAACAATTAACACTAAAAAAAACAAGAACAGAAAAACTAATTTTAATCCAATAAAAAATTTAAAAATCATTTTTAAAAAACAAAAACTAATTTTAATCCAATAAAAAATTTAAAAATCATTTTTTAAAAAACAAAAAAGTGAAAGGTTTTTTAAAAAACTTTAACTAACTAAAAAAAGCTATCCAAGGTGACTGTTGATTCAGATGCCTCCTTCTCTTCAACAAATTCTCTGGAAAAGGAAATCTCACCATATTTTCCCCCGCCACCAGGAGTAATTTCAAGGCTCTTTTTTCTAAAAGACTTAATTCCCTCACAGATCTTTTCATCAACTGATTTTATATCCTCCAATGGAACATTAATCAAAACATCTATTTCAGGGCCAAAACTGTCAATCAACTTTTGCCAAATGCCTTGAACTGTCTTTGTGGTAATTCCCTTTCCATAAACCATTGCAATCATTTCAGCAAGAGGCATCAAGTGAACATATTCAGGTCTATGACTTGGATGATGAGGCTTGTCATAATCTGAAATCTCATTTATCCTAAAATCAACACCCTTTTTAATCCTTCCGCCACAGGAACATTTCATCTTGTCCCTAATTGCAATTTCAGGATCTACAATCCTATAACATTTGGTACATGCAGTCATGTGATACTTGCCCAAATTTGGAAGAAGACCGTAATTTGCCCTTACAGTCTTTTTTGAAAAAGCCTTCCTAAGAGAGGTGTAGGACACATCTTCCATTTCAATCTGATTAAATTCCCTACCTAATCTATGGGGCCAAGGAGAATGAGCATCTGAATTGGATAGAAATACAAAATCAGAAAGTTCCTTTACACAATCAGCCATATCAGTATCTGCAGATAATCCTAATTCAACAAAATCAACCTTCTTTTCATAACAATCATAAATGCTGTCATATGTCTTATACATTCCAGTCCATGGAGTGAAGGCATGGGCAGGACCTATCATACAGTCATATTCACGAACAAGTTCCAATAGCTCAGCCCCTCCCAATGGACTTTTAGGCCTTCCATCAATATTCTTGTTTGCAGAAACAAGCTTGGAAGACAATTCACGAGCAATCTCAAGGCTTGGAATAATGATTAAATGATGGATCTTGTGTTTTCCCTCAACTTCAGTTGTAAGTACAAAATCAATCTCATCAAGACTATAGATTCCATCCCCCTTATATTCAGTGCTCTCCTCAATAATGTCCAACCATTTTGGATGAAAGGCATCACCGGTTCCAATAAGATTTAAACCCTTTTGACGAGACTTTGGAGCAATATTACGTATCACCATATCTTTGGAAGTAGCCATTGAAAAACAACTGTGAATATGTAAATCTGCATTAACTAACATAAATAATGATTAAACTTTTTAGTATAAATATTTTAAAAAAAAACAGCCCTAAAAATGAATTTATATCTTAATAACAAAATTAATAAGAAAATTTAAATTCATTCAAATTAAATATTTTAAAAATAAAAATAAAACTCAAAAAAAAACAAAATAAAAATTAAAAATAAAAAATACAAACCAAATTAAATATTTAAAAACAAAATAAAAATTAAAAATAAAAAATACAAACCAAATTAAATATTTAAAA
>NZ_CALCYR010000070.1 GCF_937906425.1 uncultured Methanobrevibacter sp.
ATGCCTTTCCATTGGAGTCCACCAATTGGAAATTGAAGTATTCACCATTTCTGCCGTCAAGAACAGTGTTGATTGCATTTGTGGTCATGTTTGCACAAAGGATTTCACTTGCAAGCTTTTCCGGAATGTTTCCGCCTGCAGGAACATAGGCGTCAGATCCGCTTGTAGCGCTTGTTACATCAAAGTCAAATGGAGCCATACCTGAATCCAAGGTGTTTCCACTAACCACCAAGTCATTGCTAGGTGCAAGACTTCCTCTTTCAGAATCAAGTTTCAATACAGTGACTGATTCAGCGTAAACATCCTCATTTGCCTTGGCAATTGTATTATTCAATATATTGATGTTTGCAACATCAATTAAATTAGGGCTTGTTCCATTGTCGGCGACAGCTTGAACAATTACCTCACCATCATTTGCCAAAATGGTCAATCCGCTGATTGTTACAGCTTCAGGTCCGCCCTGTGATATTGGAACAATATTAAAGATTGCCTTTCCATCACCTGCACCGGTGACTGTAGTGTTTTCACTTCCCACAATAGTGATGTTTTTAGTAATGTTTACATCTGAAACATTGACATAATCATGGTTTCCAAGAGTGATTATATCTCCAGGGTTTGCATTGTCAATCATTTCCTGAATTGCCTTGCCGTCAAGAACGGTTATATTGGTATCTGTTCCATTATCATCTGTTCCATTGGTATCAGTACCGTTTGTATCTGTTCCATTGGTATCAGTACCGTTTGTGTCTGTTTCATTTGTGTCAGTGCCGTTTGTGTCTGTTCCATTATCAATAGGACTGTCTGAATCAGATATGGAAACTTCCAAAGTCTCATTTGAAGGGGAATAATAATCGTCTCCTGCAAAGCTTGCAAAGATGAAATAATTACCCTTTTCAAGAGCAATTTTATTAGTTCCGTCCTCTTTAGTCACTAAATCCAAAACATTTAAGTTTCCATGACCGTCACGAATGGAAAGACTGATATTTTTATCAGCCAACGCTTGTCCATCAGCATCAACCAATTTAACAATAACTTCATCAGAACCATTTTCATTGCTTATGGAGACTGCAGTGTCATATTTTGAAACAATGAGACTTACAGTTAACTTGCATCCTAAATAGTCATCATCAGCATTGAACAATAAGTTGATTGTATAGCTTCCTGCATCTAATTCAAGGGAGATTGAACCGTTATCATCAGTTGTTTGATTAAATTGGCTAGTTTCCCCATCCCTTGGAATGACAGTGATCTTGACTGTCTTATTTGCAATGGCCATATTCTCATTGTCAATCAATTGTGCAATGAAATTCTCTCCAATCATTAAATTGACCTTGCTTACATCAAATTTACTTATCTTTTGCTCGAATACGTTTAAGCTTGCCTCACCTGTACTTGGTTTATAGGTATTGTCACCATTAAAGACAGCCTTTATGTTAAATTCTCCAACTGAGAGGGAAGTGTATGAAGTGCTTGCAATACCCTCCACCACATCTACAGTGTCAATCAATTCATTGTTTATATAGAAACTTAAGGTACCGTTATTTATTTTAACATCTCCTGCGACAACAGTTGCAGTGATAATTGCAGGAGATCCGATTAATGCATTGACATCCTCAACTGTGGTTGCAGAATCGATTTCAGGATAATGGTTGTAGTTTAAAACCAAGGTCTGCTTGTCGATTGTTGCAGTGATTGCATCACTTGTAATATCACCGTGATACTCTACAACAAGAGTGTTTGAAGTCATTTCAAGAACTGCTGCATCGAACTTATCTGTAGGGGTAAAGATTACTTCCCTTACAGGTAAATATCCTGTAAATATTCCACCATCACTTAATTTACTTAAAGCAACAACAATATTGTCATCTTCATCATTTGTCAATGTCATCAAGATTCTTGAGGATACATCTGCATTATAAAGGGATGGTGCAGAGTTTGATCCCCACCAGTTATTGTTGGCAGTTACATTGGACTCACTTTCATCAAGAACATAGATTACAGCACCGCCGGTATCATTTGTAATTATTACTGAATTGGTCAAATTGACTATAGCACCTTCATTGTATTCGGTTGCCAATACAGAACCTCCCTGTTTAGCTGTGTTGTTTATGAATACACAGCCATAGATGTCAATATTACCATAAACCGCCCAAATTGCTCCACCACGTCTACCTGCATAGTTATTAATAAAGGTGGAATTTGCAATCAATGTGCTTCCGGTGACACTGAGCGCAATTGCACCTCCACCATCAGTGGATTCCTCTTCAGGAGCCTGATTGCCCTCAAATAAACAATTTACAATAACTGTATTAGTATCACCATAGATTTCCAATGCTCCACCGGTTCCATTTCTTAGGATTTCACCGTATAAACGTTGAGCCTTGTTGTTTGTAAAATTGGAATTGTAAATGAAAATATTTCCTTCAGAAGCGGTTATTACACCACCGTCAAGAGCAAGATTGTCATGGAAATTACAGTTGTCAATGATTACAGTACCTTGGTCGTTATTGTTGATTACGCCACCATAACAACCTGTGTTATTGTAGAATTCTGAATTGTTAAGGACCAATCTGGAAGCATAGTAGTTGGAGAATGCAGCTCCAGGAATAGGGTTGTTGAAACCGTTGATGAATGTCATGTTATTGAATTCAACATTCAATCCTTCAGCCAATTCAAACATTCCCTTGGTTCCGCTTGTTTGGGAAAGGATTACGC
The DNA here is from genome assembly GCF_937906425.1 of uncultured Methanobrevibacter sp. Classification (GTDB taxonomy): domain Archaea; phylum Methanobacteriota; class Methanobacteria; order Methanobacteriales; family Methanobacteriaceae; genus Methanobrevibacter. The sequence goes on from NZ_CALCYR010000070.1 coordinate 2,716, forward strand.
CTGCCTGGCTTTCACCTATTACCTTAACATCATTCTTAACGATATAGGTTGACATCTCATAGTTTCCTTCCTTGACAAAGATGGTTCTTCCGCCTCCCAATTCATCATTTATATTAAATCCTACAATAAGGGATTGTACAGGATTGGACTCCTCTCCATTACCGGTTTCATCATTTCCATTTACCGCATCAACATAGATAATGTCTAAATCGGTTAGGTTTTCAGGAACAACCTTGCTTACATTAATGTAGATGTGTCCGCTTGTTGCTGTGTAATAATCATAGTAGTAATCACCGAGTTGAATCTCAACTTCAACATCATAGACCTTTGTAGGAATCATTTCCAAAATTGAGGAGTCAAAGCTGATCTTGCTTCCATCAACAGTGTGTCCTGTTAAGGAACGGTGCCCTCCTTCATAGGTTTCCCACATTATCCAATAGCTTAAACCATTCAGGAGACTTGTTTCCTCATTGTATTCATCCACAACAATACCGTTTACGATATAGGATTCACCTTCATGCAAGTTCACATGGTCAGGGTCAAAGAAAACTGTAAAGTCATAGTCCCCTCTGATTCTTACAGTGGTCTTTTTAGGCATTGCAGAGTAAAAGTCACTTACAAGAGTGATTGTAACATTATAAACGCCAATGGCATAGTCCTTCAATGAAAGGTCATAGCTGCCGTTTTCAAAGGATTCATAAATGTAATAGTTTTCATGGGTTCCGTTAAGGATAATTTCAATATTCTCATCAGTGATTGCATAGCCTTCACTGTCTGTTATTTCAATATGCAAATATTCATCATCACCATAAGTGATTTCAGTCACATTTACATTTATAACTGCATTTCCTTCCAAATCGATTACATTAGGACCTGGACCGTCATAGGTTCCCCCTTCAGTAATCATATTGCTTTCAATATCTCCAGCCATATTGTTTATGAAGGTGTTGTTTTTTAAGTAAATGTAGACTTGAGTGGATTGGCTGTTATAATCCTTACTGTAAACCGCAGCTGAACCTTCATCTGCAGTGTTGTTGATGAATTTGCAATTGAATAATGAGAAGTTTCCTCCATAGTAGGAGTTGATTGCTGCCGCTCCACCTGCAGTGTTGTTGATAAAATTGTCATTGTCAAATGTTATATTATGGTTATTGAAGTTAAGATGAACCGCACCACCATTATCTGCACTGTTTGCAATGAAGTCAGTGTTGACAATATTTCCATATGCACTAGCAATATATAAAGCTCCGCCACGATAAGCGAAATTATTTGCAAATAAGCAATCAGCAATGTTAAGCTCATAAGGACTCCAGGAGCTTCCCTCAAAGTAAACAGGAGATTGGGAATAAAATGAACCTCCGCTAAACTTATTATTTGCAACTGTACAATTGACCATTGTCAAATTGGAATAGGACGAATATATTACAGGAGCACATTTCTCTCCATAAACGCTACTGAATGAAGTGGCATTTACGAAACTAATGCCCTTAAAACTAATCTTTGAACTGGAGAAATTAAATAACCAGTCGGTTTCAGTTCCATCAATAAATGTTTTATCCTGACCTGCACCTTCAAATACTATGTATTTGTGGTCGAAACTTAAATTAGTGTTAGATTCACCTTCTGCAAGAGTGTAATCTGCAGATTTTATATTTGAATAGGTACCTTCACCAAGATAAATGGTAAATTCCTCATCAGAACTTTCAATAGCTGATTTTATATCATTATAATAATCATCTGAAAGGTTTGTTTGTATCTTTGAACTTGAGTCTCCAGAGGAGACAGCATTTTCACCAAGAGACTGTGAAGACTTTTCAACAGCAACTTGGGAATCAATTGTTAGATCTTCGACAATTCCATTATCTGATGAATCAGAAATGGCTAAATCGCCAGAATCTGAATCAATAGCAAATGAACTAGGAATTATGCAAAGAACTAAGATTATAAAAAATAATAAACTTATTTTTTTAATTAATCCCTTACTTTTCATAAAAACACCGTAAACTAATAAATAATAAAAATTTTAATAAAATTAATTTTTTTAAATAATAATAATAATAATTTTTAACTAGAATTGATTAAAATAAAGAATTTTTATAAATTTAATCTTAATTTTAATAAATTTAAATAATTTTTTATAAAATTTAAAAAAATTAAAAACTTTAATCTTAATTCTAATGAATTTAAATAATTTTTTTTAAATTTTAAATAAATAAAAAAATTAAAAAACTTTAATCTTAATTTTAATGAATTAAAATAATTTTTTTTAAATTTAAAATTATGAAATAAAAATTTAAAAAACTTTAATCTTAATTTTAATGAATTTAAATAATTTTTTTTAAATTTAA
>NZ_CALCYR010000071.1 GCF_937906425.1 uncultured Methanobrevibacter sp.
CTCTTCCGATCTTATTTATCTTGTTTTTTTTTAAAATAAAAAAAGAAATAGAAAATAGTAATTAAATAATAAATAATTAATAAAATAATAATTAAATTAAATAATTAAATTAATTTTAAATTATTTTGCACTATTTTCTTCTACCAATTCTTTTGCATGAATGGTAATATTCTCATTTAAAACTTCTTTTAAGAATTTACCAGTGTAAGTATCAGATTGAGCTAATTCTTCAGGTGTTCCTGTAGCAATAACCTCTCCACCACCGTCTCCACCTTCAGGACCGAGGTCTATAATATGGTCTGCTGTTTTTATAACATCTAAATTGTGTTCAATCACAACAACAGAATTGCCGGCATCTGTTAATCTGTCCAAAACGCTTAGCAATCTCTTAATGTCATCAAAGTGAAGACCTGTAGTAGGTTCATCCAATATGTATAATGTCTTACCGGTACTTGTTTTTGAAAGCTCTTTAGCAAGTTTTACCCTTTGAGCCTCTCCACCTGATAATGTGGTTGCAGGTTGCCCTAGTTTAATGTATCCCAAACCTACATCATACAATGTCTGAAGTTTTCTAGCAATTCTAGGAACATTTTCAAAGAAGTTTAAAGCTTCCTCTACAGTCATTTCAAGAACTTCATAGATATTTTTACCCTTGTAACGAATGTCTAAGGTCTCATCATTATATCTTTTACCCTTACAGACCTCACAAGGAACATAAACATCTGAAAGAAAATGCATTTCTATTTGGATTATTCCATCACCATAACATGCTTCACATCTTCCTCCCTTAACGTTGAAACTGAATCTGCCAGGTTTATACCCTCTTGCCTTGGCTTCAGGTGTTTCTGCAAAGAGTTCTCTTATTGGAGTAAATACTCCTACATATGTGGCAGGATTTGAACGCGGGGTTCTGCCTATCGGTGTTTGGTCTATCCTAATGATCTTATCAATGTTTCCAACACCTTCGATTGCATCATGTTTGCCGGGATGCATATATTTCCTGTTGATTATTGTTGATAATCCCTTATAAAGGACCTGATTGATTAGACTGCTTTTACCTGAACCGCTAACTCCTGTAACACAGGTGAACAGTCCTAAAGGAATCTCAACATCAACATTCTTAAGGTTGTTTTCTCTTGCTCCCTTGATTTTTAGGAACTTGCCATTTCCAGCCCTTCTTTCAGTGTTGATTGGAATTGACTCCTTTCTTGATAGGTATCTTCCGGTTATGGAATCTTCAGAAGCCATAATCTCTTCCGGGCTTCCTTCAGCTATAATCTTGCCCCCATGCTCTCCAGCACCAGGGCCTATGTCTATAACATAATCTGCAGAGAGTATTGTTTCCTCATCGTGCTCCACTACAATCAAGGTGTTTCCAATATCCCTAAGGTGTTTTAGGGTTTCAATAAGCTTTACATTATCCCTTTGGTGAAGACCGATACTAGGTTCATCCAAAATATATAAAACACCGACCAATCCTGAACCGATTTGGGTAGCAAGCCTGATTCTTTGAGCTTCTCCACCAGAGAGAGTACCTGAAGACCTGCTCATGCTGATATAGTCAAGCCCTACATCTACAAGGAACTTCAATCTTGCCTTGATTTCCTTAAGGATTTCCTTTCCTATAAACATCTGCCTTTCTGTAAGCTCAAGATTTTCAAAGAACTTGTAGCTTTCCTTTATGGACAAGTCACATACATCTATGATTGACTTGTCTCCAACGGTTACAGCCAAAACCTCTGGACGAAGTCTTTTTCCGTCACAAACAGGACATTTCAAGTCACTCATGAATTTGGAAATGTATTTTCTGTTATAGTTTGACTTTGTTTCAAGATATAATCTTTCCATTCTGGTGATTACACCTTCAAATTTACGGTTAACCCTATAGCTCCTGTTTCTTCTTTTGAAAGTAAAAGCCACCTTTTCCTTTGAGCCGTAAAGCAATATTTTCTGTTGCTCTTCAGTTAAATCCTTAAATGGGGTATCCATACTAAAGTTGAAATGTTCGCTAACCGCCTTAAGCATTTGGAAATAATAGTTATCCTTCTTATTGGATTTTGACCAAGGCACTATTGCACCTTCATTCAATGATAAATCCTTGTTTGGAACGATTAAATCAGGGTCCATTTCCATTTTTGTTCCAATACCATTACACTCAGGACATGCTCCTTGGGGTGCATTGAATGAAAACATTCTTGGTGTCAATTCCTGGAAACTTATGCCGCAATCTGTACATGCAAAGTCTTCGGAATAGGTTTTTTCGTATTCAATATCATTTCCTTCATCGTCCACCTTATTATATATGACAGATACCATACCATCTGCAAAATTACAGGCGGTTTCTACAGAATCTGACAATCTTCTCTGGAAGTCAAGACCCTTTCTTATTTTAAGTCTGTCAACCACCAATTCAATGCTGTGTCTATATGTTTTTGCAAGTTCTATATCCTCATCAAGGCCTCTGATTTCTCCATCGACCCTTACTCTAACAAAACCTTTTTTCCTAAAGTCATCTAGAATATCCTTATGCTCTCCCTTTCTATCCTTGATGACGGGAGCCAATATGTGGATTTTAGTTCCTTCACCTTCTCCAATAATTGATTCTGTTATTTGACCAATGGTCTGATGTGAAATCTCCTTTCCACAGTTTGGACAGTGGGGAATTCCAATTCTTGCATACAATAAACGTAAGTAATCATAAATTTCAGTAATGGTTCCTACAGTTGATCTCGGATTTACTTTTGTAGTCTTTTGATCTATTGAGATTGCAGGAGAAAGCCCTTCGATATAATCAACTTCAGGTTTTTTCATTTGTCCTAAAAATTGTCTGGCATAAGCGGATAATGATTCTACATATCTACGCTGTCCTTCAGCATAAATAGTGTCAAATGCAAGAGAGGATTTCCGCCTATGTACATATTCCTTCCGAGTCGGACTGATCCCACCGGGTAATCCTTTAAAACCCTCTTTAACACTTTCCATACCGACGGATCCGTATGTACATGATGGTGCGAATCCACATGCCACATCACACCTCCCAGTTCCCGGTATTTATCAAACTGGGCCCTTATCTCTTTTTCGATATTGTCTCTTGTCTTTTTTGGAAGAAAAAATCGCGTTTTAAGACTTCTGGCAAAATCAGCGGTAAACTCTCCGCCATCATCACACATAACCCGGTCGGATGCCACATCTTCCGTTAGAGGTTTGCCGGATGTCAGATTTAGATGAATTCCGACTTTACCATCAAAGATCGGAAGAGCGTCGTGTAGGGAAAGA
>NZ_CALCYR010000072.1 GCF_937906425.1 uncultured Methanobrevibacter sp.
AATTTTAATTATAATCAACTTAAAACTAGAAAAGAATTTAGGAAATTTATAATTATAATTAACTTAAAACTAAAAAAAAACTATAAGAAATTTTAATTATAATCAACTTAAAACTAGAAAAGAATTTAGGAAATTTATAATTAAATTTAAAAAATATGTATTTTTAAAGAGGCTTTTAAATGGATTCTAAAAACTTACTTTACGAAGGAAAAGCTAAAAGTGTTTATCAAGGCGAAAATGAGGATGAAGTCATTGTTGAATTCAGAGATGACATGACTGCTGGAGACGGTGCTAGAAAGGAAAGCATGGGTCAAAAAGGTTATATAAATTCAATTATCTGTGCAAAGATATTTGAAACCATGGAAGAAAATGGCATTCCAACCCAATTGATTGAATTAAGCCAAGCTTGTGTAATGAAAGCTAAAAAATTGGACATGATTCCAATAGAGGTTATTGTAAGAAACATAGCTACAGGAAGCATTATCAGAAAATTCCCATTTGAAGACAAAACCCCATTTAATCCACCTCTTATACAAATGGACTTTAAGGATGACGAATATCACGATCCAATGTTAAATGATGCGATTGCAATTGCACTTGGAATAGCCAGCAAGGAAGATCTTGACAAATTAAGGGAATTGGCCCTTAAGGTCAATGATGTTATGAGCAAAATGTTTAAGGACATTGGAATCATTCTTGTTGACTTTAAAATAGAATTCGGTAAGGACAAGGATGGAAATATAATCCTTGGAGATGAAATAAGTCCAGACAGTTGTAGATTATGGGACGCTGAAACCCTTGACATGTTGGACAAGGAATTGTTCAGACAAGGAAAGGACGACGAAGTTATTGACGCTTATGAAGAAGTCTTTAACAGACTTTTAACTGATGAAGACAAAGCAAAATGGAATATTGAATAAAAAATTTGATTAAATTCATAATTTTGGAATTATTTAAAAATAAATAATTATTAAATAATAAATTTGAAATTACTTAAAAAAAATAATTATTAAAGTCATAATTTTAAAATTACTTACAAAAATGACTGAATTAATCAGAACTCATATTTATAGAATTATTAAAAAAAATAGGTGTTTAAAATGATGTATGATATTGAAGTAAAAGTTTCCTTAAAACCGGGAATGTTAAATCCAGAAGCAACTACAATCCAAAGATCTCTTGCTCTTTTAGGATATGAAGTTAAAGGAACAAAAACTAAGGAAATAATTAGTTTTGTTATGGAAGCAGAATCCGAAGATGACGCAAGAGCAAAAGTGGATGACATGTGTCAAAAATTACTTTGTAACCCAATTATCCACAATTACACCATAAAAATTATTCAAATTGACTTAACTTGTGGAACTTGCGGCAAATAGATTTAAAATAAAGTTTTAAATTAAAATCAAAGAATTTAAACTAAAAATTTAAATTAATAAAAACTGATTTAAAATAAAGTTTTAAATTAACATTTAATGATTTAAAAAGAAAAGCTTTAAAATTTAAGAATTAAGATTTAATGATTTAAAGAGAAAAGCTTTAAAATTTAATTATTTTACTATTATAAGAGTGATAAAATGACAATTGGAATTATAAGATTCCCTGGAACCAACTGTGACCGTGACGTTTACAAGGCTATTGAATTGGCTGGTGGCGAAGCGGAATACATCTGGTGGGATAAGGAAAACCTAACTGATTATGATGGAATTGTTATACCTGGAGGATTTTCTTACGGAGATTATTTGCGTGCAGGAGCAATAGCTTCAAACACTCCTGTTGTTGAAGGGGTAAAGGCACTTGTAAAGGAAGAAAAACCAGTACTTGGAATATGTAATGGAGCACAAATCCTTGGTGAAATAGGACTTGTACCGGGATTGTTCATTACAAATGAAGTTCCTAAATTCAATTGTGAATGGGTTGACTTGAAAGTAAGCACAACAAGAACTCCATTTACCAAAAACTTCAAAAAGGGACAGGTAATTAAGGTGCCAATAGCTCACGCTGAAGGCAGATTCTACACAAAAGACATTGAGCTTTTAAAGGACCAAGACCAAATCGTTCTTCAGTTCAATGAGAAAAACCCTAATGGATCAATGGAAGCAATCACTGGAGTTTGTGACGAATCAGGACTTGTATGTGCAATGATGCCACACCCAGAAAGAGCTACTACAAAACTTTTAGGTTCCGACGACGGACTTCAATTCTTTAAAGGAATTTTAGACAGCATTTAAATAATTTAATTAACAATCAAATAATTAAATTATTCAATTAATCAAACTAAACAATAATGTTCTAAAATCCAATATTCAAACTTAAATTTTCATTTAAAATAAAAAGGAAAGTATAATATGCCAGTATATTTAATAGGTGCAGGACCAGGAGATCCTGATTTAATAACTTTAAAAGCTGTGAAAATACTAAATAAAGCAGATGTTGTTTTATACGACTATCTGGCCAATGAGGAAATTTTACAACATGCTCCAGAGGATGCCAAAAGGATATATGTCGGTAAAAAGGCAGGACAACATTATAAAACCCAAGATGAAATCAATGAGCTAATCATCAAAGAGGCTAAAACAAATGAAAATGTTGTAAGATTGAAAGGTGGAGATCCATTTGTATTCGGCAGAGGCGGAGAAGAGCTTTTAGCACTTGCAAAAGAGGGAATTGACTTTGAAGTCGTTCCGGGAGTAACTTCTGCAATTGGTGCACCTACAAGCATGGCATTTCCAATTACCCATAGAGCTGTAGCCACTTCATTTACAGTTGTTACAGGTCATGAAGATCCTACAAAGGAAAATAAACAGGTAAAATGGGATTATACTGCAGACACTTTAATAATTCTTATGGGAATCGGCAACATTAAGGAAAATACAAGAGAAATTATGAAATACCGTGACCCTAAAACACCTGCATGTGCAATTGAAAGCGGTACACTCCCAAATGAAAGAGTTGTATTTGGAACCCTTGATACAATTGCAGACAAAGAAATAAACACTCCTGCAATCCTTGTTATTGGAAATGTAATTAATGTATTCAAGGAAATTAAGGGAATTGAATAAATAATTCCCTCCATTAATACATAAATGAATTATAGACTTATTTTAAAATTAGTTTAAGGAATAATTCCTTATTTTTTCTTATTTTTACTTTTTTGATAAAATGAATAAAAAAAACCTATTTACAATCTTGTTTTTAATCATATTCATTGGATTGATTGTTTTAATAAAAACCAATTCAATAGATACATTTGATTTAGGACTATACAATCTTGTAACAATCAACATGAATGACACTCTTACAAGCCTATTTAAATCAATTACATTTGTAGGAAGCGGATTGGCAATAGCAAGCAGCTGTGTAATAAGCGTAATAATTACAGTGCTATTAAAAAGAAAAAGAATTGGATTTATAATAGCCCTTTGCGTTACATTCAACAGTCTTTTCAGTGAAGGATTTAAGTATATAATAGCTAGACCAAGACCGGAAATACTTCAATTGGCAAGTGAAAGCTCATATTCATTTCCGAGCAGCCATACCTTGGCATCAGTTTCACTTTGCGGAATTTTAATTTATTTCGCTATTAAAAGCAAATTAGATAAAAGAGTTAAAATAGTTTTAACTATCCTTTTAGCATTGATTCCATTTTTAATTGGAATAAGCCGTATTTATTTAGGAGTTCATAATGCAAGTGATGTAATTGGAGGATTTGCACTTGCAATGATTTTACTTTTAATTGAAATAGACATAATTGAAAAAAAGGACTTATTAAAGGAAGAAATAATTAATTAAAGAGTTACTAGTTTATAAAATAAGTAAAAACAATCTTTTTAAAATAAAATAGCTGATAAAATGACTAAAAACAATCATTTAAAATCTTTTTAAAATCAAATAGCTGATAAAATGACTAAAAACAATTATTTAAAATTAGTAAAAATATTAGTTAAGAAAACTAAAGGAAAAATAGCTAAAAATAATAAAAAAGAAGAAAAATAAGAGTTTAAAAGAAAATAAATCTTCAAAAAAGTTTAAAAAAATAAGAAAAAACTAATTTAACAATAAAATAAATTTAAAAAAATAAGAGTTTAATAAAAACTCTTAAAAATTAATTTAAAACAAGTTATTCCAAATTGTCAGACTTGCTAAAAGCTTTTTTTAACCTAAATGCAATATACTGAGTTCCTCCACGCATAACTCTCTTGAATTCAACCCAATCCAGATTGGCCAAGAAAGTCTTAACAATATAAGCAAAGGAGAAATAATACTTGCTCATCAAATTGTCTCTCAATTTTTCAATTTCATTATGATCTGCATAAGGATAGTCAACAAGACAATTCAAATAGCCATCCTCATTCAACCACTTGGAATAGTCCTCTGTAATCAGATATCCATTCTCTTTTGCCCATTTGTAAAACTCTGTACCTGGGAAAGGAACAGCCTGCTGGAAGAAACACATGTCAGGATATACTGATTGTGCAAACTTATAGGTTTCCTGAATGGTGTCAAGATTGTCTCCAGTTAAGCCAATCATAAAGCAGCCAAATACCTTAATGTCAAGTTTTCTCGCATTTTCAGCAAAAGCCCTTGACTGTTCAAGGCTTATTCCCTTCTTGATATCATTTAAAACATCCTGATTACCAGATTCATAACCGCATACAAGCAACCTGCAACCTGCATCCTTCATTTTCTTCATTGTCTCATAGGTCAGGTCAACACGTGTGTTACAGGACCATACAGGTTTCAATCCCCTTTTTATAATCTCATCACAAAACTCGATTACACGAGGCTGGTTAACTGTAAATGTGTCATCCTCAATGAATATTTCCTTGATTTCAGGAATCTCTGTAAGGATGTATTCAAATTCATCTGCCAAGTCACTTACACTGCGGGTTCTATACATTCTGCCACCCATTGTTGAAGGATAGCTACAGAAATTACATTGGTTTGGACATCCCCTTGAGGATACAATCTGAATCATTGGCTTTTGGGCAAATGCATATGCATAGTCATCAAAGTCAAGATATTTCTGATAGACCTTTGAAACATATGGAAGACTGTCCAAGTCATCCAAAGGTTCCCTGTCTTCAGTATGTCTCACTTCAAAGTCAATGGACTTTAAATCAGCACCATCAAGTCTGGCCAAGTCCTCACCATCTGAGTTTACCCTATAGGAAACTCCCTTTACAGTGGAAACATCATCGCTTGCAAGGATTTCAGGAACTGTATAGTCATATTCCTGACGAAGGACATAGTCAATTCCCAAACATTCCTTGAGAACTGCATCAGGCAATATTGTTGCATGGGTTCCTCCAATCAATATCTTTGCCTTAGGATATGCATCCTTGATTGCATTTATTACTTTATAATCATAAGCACAGGTAGGAGTGGTTATTTCAGCCATGATATAATCAGGCTTAAAGTCAATGACCTCATTGACTGTATCTTCAGGGGTGTATGCTTTTGTAATGCAGTCAACAAGTTTGCACTCATGGTTTTCCCTTTCACATACGCCTACACAGTATGCCAGCCAATATGGATAATATAAGGTACCTGATTTTGTCTTTTCAGGCCATCTGCTAGCTCTGCTTATGTTAAATTCATAAGGTAAGTTTAAAAATAATATTCTCATTAATATCGCCTATATAAGCTTAAATTTAATAAACAGTGAATAAATCAAATTATTAACTTTTAATAAAACACAAAAATTAAAAATTTTTTTAATTTTTTTAATTTTTACAAATAATTATAGTTTATAAATTATATACATAATTTTATACATATATAAATTTAGATTAAGTATTATATAAACTTAAATAAGTAATAAAGACATAAATCAATATAAGAGTGTTAAAATATAATATTTTTATAAAAAAATGAAATTGAATTTGATTAAGAAAAAAATAAATAATTTTTTAAAAATGAGATTGAATTTGATTTTTTAAAAAAAAATAAAATCATGAAAAAAAATTTCTAATAAAACTCAGAGTGAGTGGAAAAATGAGGAAAATAGCTATTACCAGACCACAGGAAAGATCAAAGGCTGCCCAAAGATTTATAGAGGAATATGGCGGAGAGGCAATTATCGTACCAACACTTGAATTAAGACTCCTAAATACAGAAACATTGAAGCAACTGATTAAAAGGGCAGGAGAGCTTGATTGGCTAATATTCACCTCAGTCAGTTCAATAGATTCCATATTCAAATTTTATCCAAACTTTCTAGACCTTTTGAACAAGGATTGTAAAATTGCAACAATCGGCAAGAAAACTGCAGAATTAGCTATAAAAAAAGGTATAAGGGTAGATATTATACCTCAAGATTATACTGCTGAAGGATTAGTTGAAGAATTTAAAAGAATCGACTTAAATAATAAAATTGTTGGAGTTCCTAGGACATTTTCTGCAAGGGATGTTTTACCAAAATGCCTTGATGAAATGGGAGCTGAAGTTATTCTTGCAGAAAGCTATAAATCACTTATTCCAGAGGACACTTCAAGAATAGAAAATCTGATAGAATGCATTATTGATGAAAACATTGATGCAATTACATTTACAAGTCCACTTACAGTCTCAAATCTCTTTAAGGTAGCTGGAAAAGAAAAGGAAACTAAACTGGCTGAAAAGTTATCAGATTCAACATTAAGTGTTGCAATAGGACCAATTACAGGAAATGTTCTTGAGGAATATAATGTAAAGCATATCTATCCTGAAAAATACACAGTAAAGGACATGATTGATTTAATGTTTGAAGAATTGAATAAAGAATAAAGGGCAAAATTAAAAAAAATACAATGAAAATAATTAAAATTACATTAAAATTTTTAAAAATAATTAAAATTAAAAATTTATAAGTTCAATAAAAACAATAATAAATTATTTTAACAAATAAACAATTTAGGGAGGTTTTTCAATTTACGACTATAAAATAAGCATAATAATACCTGTTTACAATGGGGAAAAGTACCTCCCGCTCACCTTGGATTCAATCCAAAATCAAAGCATTGGAATTGAAAACCTGGAAATAATACTGGCCGATGATTGCTCTACAGACAATTCCTATCAAATTATGGAAGAGTTTAAGGAAAATGTCAACTCACAAAGCAAAAGGGAAAATGTGAAAGTAATTCACCTAAATGAGAACATTGGAGGAGCCTACGGTCCCCGCAATATTGCATTGGACCATGTTAATGGAGAATACCTGATGTTTATAGACTCTGATGACACATATCCTCATGATGCATGTGAAAGGCTCTACAATAAGATAAAAGAATATGATTGTGACATTGTCTCTGGAAGATATCTGAGACATTATACTGCAGAAAAGATTATTCGAAAATCATACACTCCATTCAAGGAAAGCCTTGAAAAGCCATATGATGAGTATTTGGATGATTTGGTAAAAGGGTCCAATTTCAAGGGAACAGTAGGATTCCTGTGGAAAAACATATTCAGCCATTTCTTCTACAAGTCTCCAATAAACAAGGAAAACAATGAGGAAATATTCATTGAGGATTTTAAAAAGGAAAAGAAAGATGAAATAGGAATCCTGAAGGTGCTTCCTTCATTCTGGGCTAAAATCTATAGGGCAGAGCTTATAAAAAAGAACAATATAAGATTTCCTGAATGCATTTCTGCAGAGGACCTTAATTTCCTTTTGGAAGCATACATAAAAAATGAAAATGGAATATTGTTTTTAAACAATAGAATTGTCTACAATTATTATATGAGATTGGAGGAAGAGGAAAAGTCAATTACAAAAAACATTAATTTCAGATTGGTTTATGACTCTCTAAAGGCATATAGACTATCCTCCCAATTATGTGACAAAAACGGCATAAAAAATAAGGATCTCTTTTTAAATCCCTATCTGATGAATTGGATCAGTTTATGGTTAAGCAGGGAAAATACTAAAGAGGAAAATAGAATCTTTTTAAAAGAGATTGAACTTATGGAAAAAGGAAATAAGCATGGATTAAAGTATAAAATGATTTTAAAGGCCATTAAGGTTCTTTTGAAATTAAAATCCTAAATGTATAATAATCATTAAATAATATGCTAACTAATATTAAAATATAATTAAAATAAATAAAATTGGAAATTTTTATAAATGATTAATTATAATTATTATAAAAACATAAGATTAAAAACCCGATTAAATCAAATTAAACAAATTAAGAGGTGAAAACATGGCAGATGTAATGATATGGCCTATTTATTTGGATGCAGAAAAGTCATTAAGCCAAGGAAGAAAGATTTCCATGGAATATGCCATTAAAGAACCAAGATTAAAAGAAATTGTTAATGCGGCTAGAAGACTTCAATACAATTTTTATGCTGAAGAATATAAGGCTTATCCTGGAGAATGGTATAATAAATCCGGAAGAATTTCAATAACAAGTGAAGAAAGCAAAAAGGAAATTCTAATCAAGTTATCAAATGAAATCAAAAAGATTAGAGAAACTAAAAAACACAATAGACCTAATAAAAAAGGCAAAAAACGCAAAAAATAATTTAAACACAAAAGACCAAAATAAAAAGGCAAAAAACGCAAAAAATAATTTAACATCAAATAATTATTAATTAATTTTTTTTTAAAATTTAAAAAGACACCAAAGCTTTTTAACTAAAAAAATTAAAATTAAAATTTAAAAAGCTCTCTAAATCTTTTTAAAAGAAAATTCAAATTTAAATTTTTAAAAGTGACCAGCATGATAGAAACATTACCACCAGAAATGAAAGAAAAATACGAACAGGCACGTAAACTTATAGAATCCAGTGAGGACATAAAAATCTACAGCCATACAGATTGTGACGGAATATCTTCAGGAGCTATCCTGACAAGTATTCTAAAGAGAATCGGAAAGAATTATGAAATAGAAATCGTAAACCTTGATGTATTGGAGGATTTGCCAATAGAACATGAATTAACAATATTTTCCGATTTAGGTTCAGGCCAACCTGTAGACAAACATGCAAAAGAGGATTCTAAAATACTTATACTCGATCATCACCCTCCACTTAAAGAAATCGATTATTGCGATACTGTAGATCATACTTATTTAGAAATCAATCCAATATTCTATGGAATTGACGGTTCCCTGGAGATTTGTGGAGGAGGACTCTGCTATCTTCTTGCAAAGGAATTCGGATATACCGATTTAAGTTGGATTGGAGTGCTTGCTGCAATTGGAGATATGCAAAACACTAAAACAGGAAAATTGGTAGGATTAAACAATTCAATCCTTGAGGATGCAAAGAAGGAAGGATTGGTAAGGTCAAATCCAGACCTCTCATTATACGGCAAGCAAACAAGACCTCTCTTTGTTGCATTATCCTATTTCAGTGACGTTAAATTACCTATTACAGACAACAGGAATGCATGCATAGCACTTCTTAAGAAACTGGGCATTCCAAGACGTAACCAATACGATCAGGCGATAACACTTAGTGATTTGAGCTTTGAGGATAAGAAGAAATTGATAAATGCATTGATTACAATGATTTCAAAGGAAATCCCTACAAAATACAGCTCATATGTACCTAAATTGGTTATTGCAGACAGTTATGAATTCCTTCAGGAAGAGGATGGAACATTTTTAAGGGATGCCTCCGAATTTTCAACTGCAATGAATGCATGTGTTAGAAACGACAGGTCAGAAGTTGCCTTAAAGATATTGGAAGGAGATAGGGTCTTAGCCCTTGACGAGCTTGAGGAAATTTCCAAAGGACACAGATATTACCTGGCTACAAACATCACAAAAATAGGCGAGGAAAACAAAATCAAGGAAATGGACAATCTCCAATATTTCGATGGAACAGGAATCAGAAGTAATGTTGTAGGTACAATAGCTGGAATGGTTCTAAGTCAAGGGGATTGGAGAAAGCCAATGATTGCATTTACACAGGTAAGTGAAGAAAATGATGACTTAAAGATTTCACTACGTTGTTCAAGGCTTTTGGCCTATGATGGAATCCACTTCGGTAACATTATTCGTGAAGTTGCACAAAGCTTGGGAGGAAGCGGCGGAGGCCATAATGTAGCTTGTGGAGCTTATATCCCTAAAGAGAAACAGGAAGAGTTTTTAGAGCTTATGAATAAAAAACTAGATGGAAAATTGGCTATTGAGAATTAATCAATAGCTAAAAACTTTCTTTAAATAGACTATTGAATACTAATCAATAGCTAAAAACTTTCTTTAAATAAAATATTTTGTATCAAATAGCTAAAAACTTTCTTTAAATAGAATATTCTGTATTAAATAGCTAAAAACTTTCTTTTTTAAATTATCTTTTTTTATATATAAAAATAAATTTATTCAATTGTCAATTTTAATTTAATAAAAACAATGAATAAAATTAAAACTTTTTTTATCAAGTCAAATTTAATAAAAATAATAAATAAAATTAATTCTTTTTCTTAAATTAACTATTATTTTAGTCAAACTTTTAGAACAATGAGTTATTTTCCTTTTTAAACTCTCAAAAAACAAAGAAAAACTAATTTATTTTAAAAAATAAATACTCCCAATAAGTTTCAAATCACATAGACAAATCAATTCAAATTAAATCATGAAAATTCTTCCTCAAATAAACTTTAAAAAAAATTAAAATAAACTTTATATAAAATAAAGTACAAAATAATATTAAAAATAATTAAAATTTTTTTAGAGGGATTTTATGGAAATTTTACAAAAGAGAGGTGCATTGACTCATTTTCAAATATTGGGAGAAATTTCTAAACAGGAACCTAATCTTAAGCAAAAAGACTTGGCAGAACGTTTAGGAATAACCATTCAAGCGGTTTCTGAAAATATTAAAACTTTAACTGAGTTAGAATACATTACTTCCAAGGATGGAAGGGCACCATATAAAATAACTCAAAAAGGTATAGCTAAAGTTAAAAAAGATGCAATTACACTTAGAAAATATTCTGACAGTGTTTTGGATACAATGACCTATTATAAATCCACTTGGCCTGCTCTTGCTAAAGAGGATTTAAAGGAAGGGGATGAAGTAGGTTTATATATGGAAAATGGAAGGCTATACGCTTCAATCAATGCACAGACTTCAGCTTATGCAGATGTTATTCTAGACACTAAAAAAGGATTTGATGTTGCTTTAACCAACCTTAAGGGAATAATTGAAATTAAGGAAAGTAAGATTTTACTAATTAGCTTGCCTCCAATAAAACAGGGAGGATCCAGAGCTACAGACATGGATCTTGTAAAGGAGATTTATGAAAGCAAATATGAAAACTTTGGATTAAGTTCAATTGACAAGGTTGCAGCAATTGGAACCACTTCACATGCAGTTGCAAATAATTTGGACATTCCAATAGACATTGAATTCGGAGTAAGTGAAGCTGCACAATCCGCTGTTAGAAAAGGACTTAACGTTATGATTTTAGCAATTGGTGACATGACAAAGAATATTGCAAAAGACCTTGAAGATGCAAACATTCCACACCAAGTCATTGACGCTAGAAAAACAATAAGGAACATTTAAATTAAATAAAAAAAGAAAATAGCTATTTAATAGCTATTTTTAAACTATTTTTAAACTATTTTTAATATTTTTAGTAATTTTAAACAATTTAAAACTATTTTTAAAAAAAAAGATTACCACTGCTAATTTTAACTATTCTAGACTAATTTTAAGAATATGAAAAAATTATAACTATTCTAGACTTATTTTAGCAATTTTAAAAAAAGAAAAATTAAACCTAATAACTCATTTTAACTAAAAAATAGGTTTAACATCACAATATGATTGATATCTGCATTTTTTACATTTGTTTGGGTTTTTAGTTGGAATAAATGGTATTCTGTCTTCAAACAATCCATGCATTCTATCAATTACATACTTAATTTTTTTCTCATTTCTTTCGTTGAACTCCTCACTCCAGAAAATATTGTCTGTACCCCTTTCTCTAAGAGCACCCCTTATCTTACGATTGTCATCACCAATCATATGTTTAAAAGCAAGGCAATATGCCAAGACCTGATGAATGGTGGACATATATGCCCTATTTCCAGGTTTGTCATCAATTATAACAATCTCATCAGGAGTCATCCATATTTCATCAATAAAACCACGAATACCTTCTTCAGGATCCATTACAAACATTTCACGTGAGAGAATTTCCTTTTCCTTGGACAATTCATATGCTTCATCAAAGCTTGCAGGAGTTGCAGTTTCCTTAAATTTTTCTTCCAAGATCCCATGTTCCTTGGTTCCAGTTAGCATAGCTTGAGTAGGAGCGGTTTTAATTCCTTGACAGTATTGCAAATACAATACATATTCACAGTAACCTTGCTGATTTAACCAACTGATTGGAAAATTGTTCTTTCCGTTAACAATCTGCAATCCCTTAATGGTAGGATGATATCTAATATCCAAATTATCCTGACCTTTTGAAATAAGTTTATTCTCCATAAAATCCCCCTATAAAACAATAGAATTAAAAAAATTAAGTAAAATCAATTAATAAAAGAAAAATGATTAATAATAAAAAAATAGCATGAATTAAATTAAATAATTTATAATTAAATTAAGAATAATTAACATAAATATAATTTTAAGACAAATAAATAAGAATTAATCTCCAATCATTAAAATATAAACTAAAAATATTAAATTTAATAAATATTCTAATCTAAACTCCCCAAATTGAGAATGATAAATTAATCCCATATTCAAATTAGAATAAATAATTTTAATCCAATATTCCAATAAAGAATGATAAATTAATCCCATATTCGAATTAGAATAAATAATTTAAATCCAATATTCCAATTAAGAATGATAATTTAATCTAAAATTCAAATGTAGAGCAAATATTTTAATAAAAATCCAGTTTAGAGATTAATTAAAAACAACTAATATCTGAAATTATTGTAAATGTAATCGTCGTCCTCTTCTTCCACAACAACAGTTCTTGAAAATCCATCCAATAATCTAGTTTTTCCAGTGAATTTTCCAAGAATCACATCAATAATTATTGGGAACCAATAAATTTTGGAAAGAGATCTGATTAAAGCCTGACCATAACTTAAGGTATAATGCCTTCCCTGTCTTCCCCTTTTTGCAAATGAGGATTTGACTTCAATAAACATTAATCTTTTTCCAACAGTTGCACCAATGTTTTTCTCTAAAACTGTGAAATAAACAAGAATAAGGATTGGAAGAATGAATACAAAGTAATGGTAAATGCTATACATATTCAATGGATTTATTATGAAATATGCAAGATATGATAAAATCCACATAAATGCAGAGACTACAAAGAAATCAAGAACATACGCAATTACTCTTTTCATAAATAAGTTCATCTAACCACCAAATCTAAAATTTGATTATAAAAAATACAAATGGAAAAATAAATTTCCATTTAATTTGATTAAAAAATTAATAATAGGAAAAATTCCCTTTTAAAACTATGGGAAAAATTCCCATTTTTCAAGATAATAGGGAAAATAAATATCCAAATAGGAAAAATACTTTCCATTCAATAAATATAAAATTTAACAAACTCTAGGAACCGGATCTGCAATAGGAGTTTCCAAAATCCTTACTCCACCAATTCCAGTTTCAATTAAAACCTTATCGTCATCAATGACTTCACCGATAATGGCTGCGTCCTTACCATATTTGTCTGTCTTAATGGCTGCCAATATCTCTTCAGCCTTTTCAGCCTTTACACCCATTAAAACCTTACCTTCATTAGCCACTTCGTAAGGATCGATTCCTAACATTTCAGATGCAGCCCTTACTTCCTGTTTTACAGGAATTGCCTCATCCTGAAGCATGACTCCAACACCTGATTTTCTAGCCATCTCATTGATACAGTTAGCCAATCCGCCACGGGTAGGATCCTTCATTGCAGTCACTCCGCCAACTTCAAGAGCCTTTTCAATTATTCCCCACATTGGAGCAACATCAGATTGCAATTCGGTTTCAAAACCAAATCCTTCCCTGAATGACATTAAACTCATCCCATGGTCTCCAACGCTTCCGGTGATAATTATCTTATCTCCAACACTTAAGGTGGAATCCTTAATGACTTCACCCTTTTTAGCGATACCGATACCGGTGGTTACAATTACAATACCATCAAGCTTGTCCTGTTCCATAACCTTAGTATCACCAGTGATGACTGCAACATCAGCCTCTTCACAAGTTGCACTTAATGATTTAATAATCTTATCCAAATCTTCAATAGGGAAACCTTCCTGTAAGATCATTGCATTGG
Source organism: uncultured Methanobrevibacter sp. (assembly GCF_937906425.1). Taxonomy (GTDB): domain Archaea; phylum Methanobacteriota; class Methanobacteria; order Methanobacteriales; family Methanobacteriaceae; genus Methanobrevibacter. Next base: position 14,249 of record NZ_CALCYR010000072.1, read on the forward strand.
AAATGGCTAAAGGCTTTGCTCCCATAACTGAAACATCGTTAATAGTTCCAGCAGCGGATATTCTCCCAATATCTCCACCAGGGAAGAATAAAGGATTAACAGTATGACCGTCAGTTGTTACAACAATTTCATAGTCACCAAGAGGAATGGTTGCACCATCATCCAAAGCATCCAGACCATATCCTCCTTCAACTGATTTTTTTGATAAGTTATTAAGAATGGTTTCTGAGATTAAATTTCCCATAACCTCTCCACCAGCACCATGTGACATTCCTATTTTCATTTTATCTCCTAAAAAAATTAATAATTATAATAAAAAATTAGAAAATTGAATTTTAATTAACTAATTTGAATAATAGTATTTCATTAGTATACTATTTAACATTATAATATAAGTACTTACTATTAAATAAGTATTTGCAAAATTAAAATATTGAATTTTGTAAAACAGTAAAATAAAATTTCAAATTGGAAAGAAAGATTAAAAAAAATAGTAAATTATACTATAATCCTATTAAAAAAGATTAAAAAAATAGCAAATTAAAATTCAAATAAATGTGAAAAATAAAATTAAAAAAATAGCAAATTAAAATTCAAATAAATGTGAAAAATAAAATTTAAAAAATAGCAAATTAGACATCAATTGATGAAAAAGATTAAAAAAACATGAAAATAGTTATTCGTAAAATGTCGAACTAAATAAAAAATTAATAAAAAAAAGAAAAGAAAAATAGAATTATTCTACAATAACTCCATTGATTACTCCATCTTGACCAGGTCTGGAAGTAACTTTAGCATTACCGATTTCGGTTTCTACAATAGCACCTTTGGTAATGATATTCCTTCTTACGTAGTTAGGGTTAGCTGCGTTTTCAATTACACCGTAGATTTCTACAGTTTGAGCTTTACCGTCTGCATCAATAACGTTGATTTTATTGTCACCAGCTAATCTGAGTTTTTCGTTTCCGCCACGAGTTCTGATTTTTCTTAAGGTTTTTTCTTCAGTTAATCTGGTTTCTGCAGATTCTCTACCTAATTCGGATTTCCTTTTTCCACGATTTGCTACTCTTCTAGCACCAGATGGGGATCTGGTTGATTTACCTTGACAAATTGCCATAATACATATCTCCTATAAAATTTTCCCTTTATTATACAATTATTATAAAAAATTATCCAATTCATTCATAATTATTTTTTCATTTTTAATTATAAACAAATTAATTGAAAACTCAAAAAACAAGCCTCCGCTTCGCTTGAAAAGAGAAATAATTTAATCAAATCATAAAAGGATTAAATTGATTTTTTATTTTCTTTTTAAAAGTAAATGCGAGAATTTAATTCTCAAATAAGCAAGTTAATTAATGATTCTTATCGCAAGATTAAATAAGAATATACATATTTATATTCAAAACAATATATAAACCTAACTATTTTAAGAATTAAAATTATTTAACTAAAAAACTACAAGCCAATGCCTCCTAAAAAAAATATTTAAAATAAGAAAAATAGGAATAAAGGAAAAAATAATGCATAAATTATTTAAAAAGAAAAATTCATAAATATTATTAGTATAATTTAATTTTAAATTAAAAACTTTACTCAACTCTAAACCAATAGCATAATTTAATTTTAAATTAAAAACTTTACTTAACTCTAAACCAAAAGCATAATTTAATTTTAAATTAAAAACTTCAGTTAAATTCTAAACTAAAAAAAAAACAAAAATTCAGGTGTTAAAATGACAGAGTCTCCAGAGCAAATAGCAATTGAAAAGGAAATTCAAGTGCAAAAAGACAAATTCCTGGAATATTTCAATGGAGAGCTTCCAGACACTATGGAACTTGAATACGAAGGATTCTACAGAAGAGGATTCTTTGTAAGCAAGAAAAGATATGCTGTCATTGAAGATGGCAAGATCATTGCAAAAGGTTTAGAACTTGTAAGACGTGATTGGGCACCAATAGCTAAAAAAACCCAAGAAGACATATTAATGGCTATCCTAAAGGAAGGTAATGTTAAGAAAGCTGAAAAGATAATTAGCAAAGTCCTTAAAAAGATCAAATCTGGTGAAATTGAAACAAAGGATTTGATTATACATACTCAAATTACTAAAAATCTTGATGACTATAAACAGATTGGACCTCATGTAAAGGCTGCACGTGAGATTGAAGCTCATGGAATAAAGGTTGGAAAGGGCACAATTGTTCAATACATCATTAGCAAGGGAAAAGGAAGCATTAGTGAAAGAGCTGTTCCCTATGAGTACAGTGAAGGAATTGAATATGACAAGGAATATTATATTGAAAATCAGTTAATTCCAGCAGTTTCAAGAATGATGGAACCTTTAGGGTATGATAAAAACAGATTAAGAGAATTATCAAGCAATGAGAGACAGCAAAGCCTTGATGCTTTCTTTTAATTAAAAAATAAACCATAATTAATGATAAAATAGAATTATTTAAAAAGAAATTATTTGAAATTTTAATTAAATAATAAAAAATTATTTAAATAACAAATAATTAATAATTAAAC
>NZ_CALCYR010000073.1 GCF_937906425.1 uncultured Methanobrevibacter sp.
ATGGTGAAGAAGCAATAGGTTACAGGCCAGAATCGGAGGAGTCGCAATCCTTGTTTTAGTGGACAGTGTTTTGCAATAGCTCCGAAATTTGCCCTAAATGTGGTCAAATATTCGAAATATTGCATTGATTTTAGGAGCTTTTGTGCAAGTTAAAAAATAGAACTCCTATTTATATAGTATTGCACAATTAATATAAAAAAGTTTCTATTGAAAAATCCTATCAAAAATAATGTAAACTTCTAAAAAATGATAAAAAATTATTCAAAAAATGAAATAATTAAAAAATATAGTGAAAAATGAAAAAATAAAGTCAAAAAATGATTTTTGAAAAACTTGTTAAATATTGAAAATTATTGAAAAATTTAAAAAAAGAGGGCATTTGCACAAAATAGGAAAAAATGAAAATTGATAAAAGTGGCTTTAAAACGATGAAAATTTTTAAAAATTCTTGATTTTTTAAAAAAGATAAAAAAATATGGTTGAAATTTTATTAAAACAAATCATATGCTTGTTTTTAAGAAATGGAAAATAGCTAATGAACTTTGAGAAATAGGATTTTTAAAAAATATGCATTTGAAATATAGCAGGAATTTGTATGTAAGTTATCAAACAATGCATATATTTGTACATTATATAAATGAGGCTATTTAAATTTAAAAAATTAAGGATTATAGTTAAGAAAAATAACTAAAAAAAAGCAATAAATAAAAATCAATTTAAAAAAAATTAATAATTTTTTTAAGAAAAATAGCTAAAAAATCACCGCAGAAAAATTAAAATTTAAAAAATTAATAATACTTTTAAGAAAAAATAGCTAAAACCACACCCCGGATAATTAAAAAAAAAGCAAAAAAAATTCCCTAAGGAAAAAATAATAAAAAAATGTGGAAATCACCACCTTAATGAAAATCCAATGTAGTCTTGTGAGTTTGTAAGATAATTAGCAATCTGCCTACCCTGATACTCAATGATATCAAAATATGACCTGTTGGATCCATTGAACTGAATCTTAGAACCCAATTTGTCAAGAATCTTTGAAATGATCAGTCTTCTTGCCTTGTCCTTGATAATGACAGCATTATTACTGAATTCAAAGTCTTCCAGACTTACGCTTTTCTTGTTAACAATGGAAAGAACAGTCTTGTCAACCACTTGCTGGCGGAACTCCTCAATCAAATCAAAAACAAGACTTGCCCTGCCGTACCTCTCGCTATGGAGAAATCCGCAGTAGGGGTCAAGACCTGCAAGATAAATGCTTTTCCATATCTCACTCTCCAGCACTGCATATCCATAATTCAAAAGAGAATTTATAGGATCTGTAGCATATCTGCCTGACCTGTTTGCAAATCCCCACTTCTCATCAACAACATGGCTTATTGCAGACCAGTATTCAGCGCTGGATAAACCTTCAATCCCCATTATGCTGCTTCTGACATCATCTGATTTTCCATCTGGAATCCCTTCAAGCCTTTCCAGATGGCTTGTAAGATTGTATCTTCCCCTTAAAATCAAATCATTATCTTCCCTTGACTTTGCAAGGGTTCCTAAAAAAGCCCTTTGGTTTTCAATCTTGGCCTTGATGAATGCCTTTGCAAGATGGCCGCTTCTCTCATCAGCCAATGCGAAATACTGCTCCTTTCTTACAATCGCATTCTTTCTATCCGGAGCAGAGAGCCTGTAGTCAACATGCCCCTTCCAATTGATGGATACGCAATCCACTTCATGCTCAGCAAGCAAGGACATTGCATCAAATGTGATTGATCCCTTGCCTGTAATCAATATCTGTGATATTTCATCTATTACAAAATAATCCTCTTCCTTTCCGTTTTCCTTGATTACTATTTGATTATCTCTTTTTGCTACTGTTTTTCCAAAACCGTCTACTATTATTCTCATATGATTTCTCCATTCAGTAAGTGAGTTTCAATTTTAAAAAAAATTCTCCATTCAGCAAGTGAGTTTGAATTTTAAAAAATTCTCCAATCAGCAAGTGAGTTTCAATTTTAAAAAAAAATCCTGTTTTAAAATAATTAAATTCAGAGCTTATAAAAACTCATATTCGCTTTCATGAGGCATCTTTAATTCGCCGTCAGTTAAAATAGAATTAGCACATGAATCGCAAGTTGGAATAAGCATAATGCTATCCTTCTCACTGGATAAAAATTCATCAAATTCGCTTGCAAGATCCAGCCTTTGGCTTAGATTGAGAAATCCGCTGAAAACTGATTTTTGAACTCTTCTCAAACCGAAATGCTGCAATCTTTTAATAAAATGAGACCTGGTGCCATTGTCTGAAATATCATATACAACAAAAACAAGAATACAATCACCCCTGAAAACTATCTGGAAAAATTTTCCCAGCAGTACTTATACGGAGATGCTAATATATAAAGCTATCTAAAATGACATCAGCTCTCTTTTTAAAAACTTTGTTTTCAATCTTGTTTTCTTTTTCCTTTCAGGGAGTCTGGCAAAACTAATTTTAATTATTGGATTTAGAAAACTGTTGCTTTAAGCTGCAATTTGTTTTTAGGGATTCTCTTTCACTGAAAATTTATTAAATCCTCTTTATTGTTCTCTTTTTCATTTTACAAGTTGTTTAATTTTATGCAACTGCGTCTTAAGTTTATTCTTTCCTCTGTTTTTCTCTCCAATGAGGACTCCCTTTTTTATTTTGGAATACTACAAATCGCCTTCAACTCTTGCCTTTGACCTATTCCTCTTTATTTTTCTGTTTTTAACTGCATTCCTTCTTCATTCGCACCATTATTCGTTGAACTGAGGAGGATAAAACGAACTTATTTTTACTTTGCAAGTCTTGCAGGGACTATAATTGCTGTAAAGACGTTTATTAATAATTATATGAACTTTAAATTAAAAACAAAACCTAAAATAAGCAAATAATTAAAATCTGAAAATTTTAAAAATTTAAAAGACAGAAATAGTGAAAAATAATTAAAAATATTAAA
>NZ_CALCYR010000074.1 GCF_937906425.1 uncultured Methanobrevibacter sp.
AAACATCATCAACCCCAGAATCAACATCATCAACTAAAGAAGAATCCAAAACATCCTCTTCTACAAATTCTTCATTTTCTTCAACTGAAAAATCCTGAAGATTATCTTCTACAACTTCTTCATTTTCTTCAACTGAAAAATCCTGAAGATTTTCTTCCAAAACATCCTCTTTCAAATTTAAAGATTCATCAGCATGTATTGGAGTTATAACAATATCAAACTCGCCATTTCCTTTTAAAAGCCTTTCTCTTTCAGAATCCATTTTAGAATTATCCTTATTGGAAATGTCCTGTATCTTTGCATTTGCCTTTTGCCTTTCAATTTCCAATTTTTCAGCTTCCTGTCTTTTGCTAGCTAAAATTTCCTCTTTTTCCATTGGAGAATATTCATTAACTTTATTATTGATTACCCTCAATTCAATTTCTTTTAAAGCCTTTTCAGCCTCATCATCAGACAAGGCATATTTGCTTATCAATTCCTCCTTAGCCATTTGTCTTTGGTAGGCAATTTCTTCATTTTGAGAGTTATGAATTTCATAATTATCCAAATCAACAGATGCATTAGATTCTTTTACATTTCCATCCACTGATTTTCTAAAATTTACACCTTTATCACTCATATTAACCCTCATTAGAATTTTAAAGTCAAATCTTTTTCATATTTCTTAAATATGATTATGCCTGCAACGAATATTATTAAAGATAACATTACCAGATTAAACATATTCATCCTACTTGGAATAGTACCCCATATTGCAAGTATTCTAAATTGATCTATTACCCAAAATATAGGATTTAAAACCATGAATTGATGGAATGGTTCCGGAATAATGTGCATTGGATAAAATATTGCAGATGCATACATTACCATCAAGGTAATTACTCCCCATAAATGTTGAATGTCTGAGAAATAAACACATAAGACTGAGAGAATGAAACTTATGCCTGTAATCATAATAATTAATGAAGCTATAGGAATGATAGCTATGATTGATTCCAAGAAATGGAAAGGAGCACGGGTAACAATCATTACGCCAACTAAAATTATCAGGGTAATTATGAAGTTAAGAAACTCAGACACAACTGCACCCAATACAAATATGTGTTTTGGAGCAGCTGTTCTCTTTAGAATGTTCTTGTTTCCCTTAAGAGAATACATGGAAACATTTGTTGCAGCGGTAAAGAAGTCAAATATAACTTTTCCAGACAAGAAATATACAGGATAATTATCAATGCTTCCTCCAAATAAGTTGGAGAAAATAATTGTAAGTATAATCATGATTAATAATGGCTTTAATACACTCCAAATAATACCTAAAACAGAATCCTTATATTTTGCTGCAAAATTCTTTTTGACAATTTCTTCCAATAAAAAAAAGTCATTTTTTTCAATTACGCTCATAAAACCCACATATCATATTTTTTTTAATAAACATTTTAATAATAAATTATACAATTATATTTATTTTTTTAACTATTTAATTATATCAATTAATACTATTTAATTATATCAATTAATTTTAAATATATTTTTTTATAATCTTAAAAATCATATATGAATTTTAGAAAAATTTAAAAAAAAATTATTAACAAAACTCAAAAGAATAAAGAAAAAACTGCTGAAAAAAACAATGAAAAAAATAAAAAAAAAACTACTGAAAAAAATAAAAAAAATAAAGAAAACAATGAAAAAAAAATAAAGAAAACTACTGAAAAAAATAAAAAAAATAAAGAAAACAATGAAAAAATAAAAAAAAACTACTGAAAAAAATGATAAAAACCACAATAACATTATAAAAATTTTGGAATAAAACATTTAGATTTAAAAACTATTTTATATTAAGATAATTAAATTATATATTAATTTATTTTATTTTTAAAAATGGTGTCTATATGGTTAGTAGATTCACAGTTTTTGGCTCATGTACCTGTCGAGATGTTTTTTATAGTGGAATAAATAAAAACTATAAGGATTATTTTGAAATAGGACCTACAGGTATTAGATTATCTTTCATAAGCATTATGCAAGAGCCTGTAGAATATAAAGATGAGGATCTTGACATCTATCCAAAAACCGGAAAAAACATTCATTTTACAGAATGGATAAAAAAAGACTTTGACAAGGTTTTTTTAAAAAACCTTAAGGAGGAAAACTTCGAATACCTATTGATGGACACATATTATGACACCAATTTTGGAATTGTTGAAATCGGAAATGGGCAATACGTTACAAACAACATTCGTTTAAATGAAACCGCTTTTTTTGAAAATCTTGAAGAAAAACGAATCTTGACAATTTATGACAATACTGAAGAATATTTTGAAATATGGAAAAAACATTGCAATATCTTTTTCAAATACCTTGAGGAAAATTGTCCAAAGACCAAACTAATTTTAAATCCAAGCAGACATGTTTATAGAAAACTGGATAATGATGGAAAAATCATTGAATCTGAAGCATTTAAAAGGGAATGTGAAAAATTCAACAGATACAGGGACATGTTTGATGAATATATTGCAGAAAACTTTGATGTGGACGTTTTATATTTTGATGAAGACACATTATCCAACGAGAATCATTTTTGGGGATGTTCATCACTTCATTTTGACACAGAATATTTCACAGACATAACAAATCAGCTGAACCTGATTATTGAAAGGGACAAATCTGCCAAAAGTCCAGAGGATGAACTGGAAAACAAGAACTTAAGAGAAGAAAAAAGAGATAATCTTCTTAAAATTATTCAAGAAAGAAAGGAAATAAGAAGAAAGGAAGAGGCAGAAAAACGCAATCAAAGAAAATTGCATAGAAGGGTTTTAAATAAATTATCATCCTTGAAGAATAAAAATAAAAATAAAAAAGAAGGATTTGTTGAAGACTCCACTAAACGTGTTGAAATAGAAAAAATAGATGACAGAAAAATCTTGGAAGAAAAATAAAAAAACCCACCAAACAAAATAAAATAGAAAAAATAGACGACGAAAAAATCTTGGAAGAAAAATAAAAAAACCCACCAAACATGAAAAAATAAAAAAAATAGATGATAAAAAAATCTTAGAAAGAATAAAAAACATTTTTAAACAATTTCTATTTCTTAAAATTCATCCAAAGTTTGTAGTATAAACTTGGATTTGTTAAAAACATTTTTATCTTTATTTTAAACTTTCTGTCTGATTTTATAACTGGATTGAATCTTTTTAACTTTTCAAACAATCCCAATTCACTCATTTTATTAAAGACCTCATCCTTGTCGTATCCATTTGCAAAGAAATAGTTCATGTTTCCAAAGATAAACTTAGGAATCCTATTGAATAAGACCAAGTCTGCAAGAGCGCTGTTTTTTGTCTTGAAGTAAAGATAAAGACTTTCAAATAGCTCAACAGATTCAAATCTGCTTAATGATACGCTTTTGCTGATTGACTCCTTTTCCTGATAATAGAAATAGGTGTATTTGTCAATTACCCTGATGTAATTGCAGTTTGCCAGGTATCTCAATGCAAAATCAGTATCCTCAGCATATCTGTAAGCCTCATTAAATTTCAAACCATTTTCAATGATAATGTCCCTGTCATAAATCAGCAAGACAAAATAGAATGGAATCTGCATAGTAAGTTCAAGCATGATGAGCTCTTCTGCCTTCAGGACTCCCTTGCTTTCCTTTGCCAAAAGAAGCAATGGATCAAACTTTTCCACCTTAAAGTCAAATAGCTTGTCCTCATCATCCAACTTTATCCCCTTTGTAAAAACAGCATCAAATTCATCCTTTTTCATATGTTTATATAATGAGGATAAATGGTTGTAATTGATCATGTCATCACTGTCAACAAAAACAATGTTCTTTCCTCTAGCTTCCATAATTCCCCTATTTCTAGAGTATGCAGGACCTTTATTTGTCTTGTTAACAATGATTTTATAATCCTTGAATCCATCCAAATTATCATGTATGCAATAGATTGTATCATCTTCAGATGCATCATCTATAAAAATTATTTCAAAATCAGTAAAATCCTGTGAAAGAATTGAATGAATAAGTCTTCCAATTGTTTTGGAAGAGTTAAAAGTAGGTATTATTATGCTTATTTTATATTCATTCATCTTAATCACAAAATATAAATTTTTAATTAAATCTGCTTAAAAACAATAATTAAGACTTCTTTAATAAAAAAATTTTAATTAAAACTTCTTAAAAACAATCAAAAAGAAAAAAAATAAAAATTTTAATAAAAAAACTTAAATAAATCCTTTTCAAAAACAATCAAAAAGAAAAAATAAAAATTTAAACAAATCCTTTTCAAAAACAATCAAAAAGAAAAAATAAAAATTTTAATAAAAAAACTTAAATAAATCCTTTTTAAAAACAATGAAAAAAAATAAAAAGATTTTTAAATATTAAATGTCCCATTTCATGATTGTTTTACCAAACCTCAAGTTCTTATCCACTTCAAAAGCCCTTTTAATGTCATCCATCGTATTTACTTCAACAAGTTCAGTAATCAGACTTTCCAAATAATGAATCATCTTGTCATTCCTTTTAAAGAGATTAACAACTATCTCGAAGTCCTCTCTTGTACTTCTGCTTGTTCCAAAGATTCTAAGGCCCTTTTCAAGGACTGTTCTTGTATTGATTGAAACGCTGAATTCAGAAACTCCCAAAAGTGCAATTGTTCCTTCAGGATTAATCAAATCGATTATCTGATTGATTGCATTGTTTGCACTTGCCTTTCCAACACATTCAAAGCCATGGTCCACAGACAATCCTTCAGGAATATCATCAACATCAAAAAGGGCATCTGCAAATGTAAACATATTCAGTTTCTCACGGTGAACACCGAAAACATAGATTTTAGAATCTGGAAACTTTATTTTTAGAATAAGGGCAGTTATATATCCAAAACTTCCATCTCCCCATACTCCTATGACATCCCTATTGTCATGGGAATATTCGATGAAACGATTGATTGCATGTACACTGACTGAAATAAGCTCAATGAATGATGCAACCTCAAGATTCACATCATCAGGAAGCTTGATTAGCCTATCAGCACTTAGGGAAACATATTCCTCCATGAATCCATCCATGCCGCTTGATCTGAACTTGCTGTATTTTCCATAGTTTTCAGCAATAATTGAATCATTGGATTCCGGAATTACCTGAGGAATGTTTGGAATCATCACAACATTATCACCAATTTCAAAGCTTCCGGTATTATCCTTAACTACAGTACCTACCCCTTCATGAATCAAAGCCATTGGCAACTTGCTTTCAATGACTTCAGGAACTCTTTTTCCATAATAATATCTTTGATCAGCCTTACAGATAGACAAATAACTTGGACGGACAATTACTCCCTTCTCCAAATTCAGTTCAGTATAAACTTCCTCCAAAAGTTTTGGAGCCACTAGCCTATATACAATGTTTATCACATTTATCCCCTTCACTAGTTTTTAAATTTTTAACAAGCTTAAAATTTTAAAGCTAAACCTTAAACTTTAAAATTATTTTTTAATAAGCGAATATAATTTTTAAATAAATCTAAAACTTAAATCAAGATTTTAAATAAATAAATTAAACTTTTTAATTCAAATTTAAACTCAAATCAAATAAACAAATAAAAAATTAATTTTTAAATTAAATAAATAAATAAAACTTTATAATTCAAATTTAAACTCAAATCAAATAAACAAATAAAAATATAATTTTTAAATTAAATAAATAAATAAAACTTTATAATTCAAATTTAAACTTAAATCAAATAAACAAATAAAAATATAAATTTTAATTAAATAAAGACTCTAAATAATTTAACCAAATAAGGAAAATCATTTCTCACTTTCTTCAAAGTCATATAAATTTACAACATAATGGTCTGATTCAGCGTCTGAAATATTCAATTTGGCTTCATCAATAATTGTATTGGCTACCTTCAAGTCATATGGATAGGTGATTTTAATGTTAAAAACCTCTCCATTTACAACAGCGACCTCATGACCATTCAAAACAAAGATCTTAGCTGCATCAGACAATCCCTTCTTCTCATCCTCAGATAAATTGTCATAAAATTCCTTAAGCTTTAAAATATTGAATGACTGTGGAGTTTGTCCCTGATACATAAAATCCCTTTTAGGAATCTGACTGATCAGTTTCTTGTCCCTGCTTACAACAATTGTGTCTGTAGCCGGAATGACAGTGTCACATGCACCTACCTCAATTGTCTTTTCAATGTTTTCCATAATTATCCTATGGGTTACAAAGGGACGTACAGAGTCATGGGTAATAATTATGTCATCCTCATTTATACCAAAACTCTCTTCAATATAGTTTACAGCATTCATTATTGTATCGTTACGGAGCATACCTCCCTCAACAACAACAATATTCTCTGCATTTGGCATAAATTCATTTATCAAATCATTTGTGTGGTTAATCCAATACTTATGGCATAGGACTATGACCTTGTCAATTCTATGATTTAGATAAAATTTCTCTACAGTTTGAATGAGAATTGGCTTGTCGCCTAATGTAAGAAATTGTTTAGGCTTGTCCACTTCACCCATTCTGTTACCGACTCCACCAGCTAAAATAGCTGCATATATCATATATTTTAACTCCTAAAAAATTATTTTCCATATAAAACTAATTTTGCCCTAAAGGTTAATTTAAAAATTATTTAACCTTGAAAAAGGTTAATTTAAAAATTATTTAACCCTAAAACATTCAATTTAAATCAAATTTCCTCAAAAATTTAAATTAAGCTTATTAAACAAGATTAATAAAATTAATTTACAAATAAATTACCAAAGAATGTAAATTAATCAAATATATTTTTTACCAAAATACTTTATTGGATATTTTAAAAAAATTAAAATATCCTTTTAAAAGCCCTAAATAAATAAAAAATACAATATTATATATTTTTATAATCTTATAAAAAATTACCTATATGCAAATTTAAAAAGTCAAAGAATAGCTACATTAATCAATATGATTAAATTTAATAAAAAACAAAATAATAATAGAATTATTTAAAAAAAATACACTTATTAAATTAATAAAAAAAACAAAATAATAGAATTATTTAAAAAAAAATACACTTGTTAATTTAATAAAAAAACAAAATATTAATCGAATATTTTTATAAAAACAAGATGATTAATATAAAAAATTTTTTGAATTACTTTTAAATACTGTGATTAAAATGAATGTTAAAAACAATATTATACTTGCTATGGATTTAATGGATTTAAATGAAGCTGAAAAGGTATGCGAGTCAATCAACAAATACATCGATACAATAAAAATCGGTTATCCATTGACACTTGCAGAAGGTCTTCGTACCATCAATCTCTTTAAGGAAAACTTTAACTACAAGGTCATTTGTGACTATAAGGTGGCAGACATTCCTGCAACCAATGAGAAAATAGCTAATCTCACCTTTGATGCAGGTGCAGATGCAATCATTTGTCATGGATTTGTAGGTCCTGACAGTGTGGAGGCCTGTAAGACTTCTGCAGAAGACCATGGAAGCGAAGTATTTCTCCTAACTGAAATGTCACATCCTGGAGCTGTAAAGTTTATACAAAGGGATGCGGATGAAATAGCCAGGATGGGAGTTGAAATGGGAATTAGCAATTTTGTTGCCCCATCAACAAGACCTGAAAGACTTAGCGAAATAAGGGATATCGTTGGAGAGGACTCATTTATAATCTCACCTGGAGTTGGAACACAGGGAGGAGACCCTAAGGAAACCTTAAAATATTCAAATGCACTTATCATTGGCCGTTCAATTTACAATGCAGAAGATCCTAAAACAGCAGTTGAGGAAATTATTGAATCCATTAAATAACTTTTTTAAAAATTTATAAAATTTATAAAATTTATAAATTTATAGAATTTATAGAATTTATAGAATTTATAGAATTTATAGAATATATAAAATTTATAGAATTTATAGAA
>NZ_CALCYR010000075.1 GCF_937906425.1 uncultured Methanobrevibacter sp.
AACGAACTATAATGATAGCCATGAAATTTGTCGCGGAAAAGGATTTTCAAAAAATTACCACCAAGCAATTGTTCCTGTACCGAAATGTAAGATCTTAATATGGCAGGGCTTGGAACGGCACGACATACCAAATCCTGTAATATAAGGTTGTCAAATTTTTTGCCTCGTAAGAAACACCTTAGACCTTCTATTTGGCAGGGCGTACCGCTAAACAATACAAGTCGTCCTGCATTAAGATATTTCAAGGCTTGCGCATAACAATCTCCGATTTCACTTTGAACATATTTGCTGTTACGATACACGGACAAACCTTCAATGTCTTCCGCTGATTGGTGTACTACAATGAAAGTACCCTTACGAAATCCCGCACCAAAAACAACTCCACCTTCGCTAATTATATACGACGCAATTGCTGTAAACGCTCCTCCTGACGTACTCTCGTGTCTGATTTGTTCGTCTTTATGCTGTACCAACCAGCCTTGTTGTTCAAAAGGAATGTCTTGGGTATCAGCATTGATTACGGGACACGCTTTTTCGCACAATCCGCAATCTACGCAAAGAGTTTTGTCAACTTTCGGATAGCGAAACCCTTCTTCGTCCTCAGCCATTTCGATACAATGTTTCGGACAAATGTTGGCGCACGACCAGCAACCACAGCAATCTTTTTTATCGTTTATGACAATCATTCTTTGACATCTTTCAAAGCGTCTTGAAGCCATTGCCAGGTAAAACGGCGTAATTCAAGTTTTATATTAATTGAGCAAAGTTGGCGCTTCCCCGAGTAGATAGAATCAAAATATATCCGCTTCCCATTGTCGGTGAATCTTGGATGGAGATCGCACCGGTTGTAGTGGTGGTGCGACATATCGTGAAAGACATCACAAATTTTTTTCACCTCTTTTGTCTCTCGATGATAAGCAATTAAGGATTGCATACGGTCAAGCCCAGGATAACTATCAATGACAATCCACTTGCCAAACGGTGTAGGGTGTCCATTGTCAGGATGTGTTTTTGTAAGTTCATCAAGTTTTGTTACGTTGACCGTAAGTACATCCACTTGATGCCATCCGATTTTTTTGTTATATTCACAGTATCCCATTATAGTGCTATGATCGAGCCAGCAAAAATGACTTTGCACAGGATCGTCGAGCAGACATTTTAACGTATTGAAATCATAAAGCATCAGCCTATCATACTTCTTGCCGTCAAATATATATCTGTGTATGAACATAAATTTGCTGCCGTCGGGACATATCACTATATGATTGACGCAATGTTTACCTTCCTTATGCAACTGTGGGCTATCGCATTTAAGAATGTCATCCAGACTGACAAGCAGATTCTTTTCATTTTTTTTGATATTGTACATCCATACACCATCATCATGATAGTTGTCAAAATCAGTTGCTGATAGTTCTGGTAAGGTCAGATATGCATAGTCGTAATTGACAGTCCTAAGACGTTGAAAATTTGGTGCAAGCAAATAATCTTTTCCAAAAATATCCATTGTTGGACATGGCATTGTTTTAACTATTTTGCCTTCTGATACGGAATACCACCGACTAACATATTTATCACCATCAAAGTCGTTGAAGGTGATAGTGTCATCATCAACCCACAAGGTCCGACTTCCCATTTGCCAATTAAATGCCCGGCTTTCACCTATAACAATCTCGCTTCCTGTGTCAAGGTCGTTGATGATTATTTTAACAAAACCATCATTCATTTCATGGAAGATGACCTTGCCATTCCGTTCAGGACAACGATCGTAGTAACCAAAGAAAAACTCTTTTTCGGATTTGGCTCTGATATTATTCAATGACGAAGCCGTTTCATACAATTTTATCTTGTAAGGCTTGCGCTTGACAAGGTAGATGAGACGACGTGCTATTTCTTTTGGGAAAGACATATATTATCCTTTAAAGTTTTGTATAAATACTTTTGAACGTTTCTGTTGGGGTGGAATTAGAAAAAATTGTACGGCAAACATTCAAATTGGCATGAAATGAGTTTTTTGCTGACTTGTTTCCGGAAATGCTTTTAATGAGCCATCCTATTGACCAAAAAGCACTATTAACGAAAATCGCACATTTAAGTATGATTTTTCGCATTTTTGATCCATTATCATAGTACAATACCCATCCTTTTCTGTTCGCGGGACGTGTAGCCAAAACAGTTTTAGTGTTTTTTCCTCCTGTAGCACCGCCAAGATGAACTAATTTTATGTTGTTGTCAACCCAACAAGAATATCCATTTTGATTAAGTTTTGTAGTCAACGCACGGTCTTCTGGTCCATAGAAATATCTCTCATCCAAGTATTCCATTTCTTTAAGGATATTTGTCCTGATAAAGATGGATGCTCCAAGCATATCATACGTTTGTATAAGTCCCTGACTATTTACATAACTATTTGACTTGTCGACAGCATCTTTTTTTAATTTGAAAAGAATCATAAGCCATTCCATCCAATTGTGTGGAGGAAACCCACAAAATTGAATTGTGCCATCGGGTCTTAATACCTGAGGACTTAGTGCAGTGATTTCACTATGCTTTTCCATTGTCGCAAATAAGTAACCAATCACAGGCATAGTCATGTAAGTATCATCATTCAGGATGAAACAGTTTTTCCTTTTGCTTGTCGCAATGCGATGTTATTGTTGGCAGAAAAGCCGCGTATTTCGTCAGATATGATTATTATCACCCATGGATATTCTTCTCTGAGCAATTTCAAATTATCTTCTGAGAAGAAGTACGCAACCAATAGTACTTCATAAGAAGTTCTGTGGTTATACTTCAAAATAGAATCCAAACAGTTTTTCAACTGAATATAATTATTCATACAAACGATGACAATGGAAACTTCAATGTTGTTCATATCAATTTAATATCAAAAGATTCACGAAATTAAGTAATATTTGTATTATAAAACACATTAATCATGTTTTTGGTGCATAAAGTATTTTTTTGAAAAAGAATAGAAACAGAGATGAAACTATTCCATATTTAATGCCCAAAGGACTAATTAATGTGGAAGTAAATTGACCTGCAAAAAAACAAAGAAATATGTAAAACATAATCCAGCAATATACTATTACACAAGCACTGATTGCAATAGGATTATAAAGCAATATTTGTGATTTGTTATAGATAAAAGTAGTTATTAAAGCCATGAGTATGATAATTACAAATGACCCGAAAACTCCAAAATCAACATAGTAATTTGCGAATTGCGTATATACATTGCCCAATATATGACCATTTACACTTTCAAACCTGCGCATATCAGATGACAAATCAACATCTATATGAAACAATCTCTTATATATTCCATCAAATGTATGAGCACCGAATCCGCCTGTTGATTCAAAATTTCTTTTCAATAAAATATCAAAATTTTTTATTTGTGCTCCACAATATTCACTTAACATTTCATAGTTGTTACCTATGTGTTCAACATTACGACCTATGAAAAGACTAAAACTTGAAAATGATAAACCAATAACCACGAAGACAATAATTAATCTTTTATAAATTTTTTTTGAAATTGAAAATTTACCAATTGAAGAATAATATAACTGAATATAAAAAAAAATAAACCAAAACAAAATTGGTAAAACATTTCCTCTTGCGCCAGTCAAAAGACCTTCTATTGAACGAAATATTATCAAAATTGCAACATAATACAATATCCTTACATGCTGTTTTGTTAGTTTAGAAAAGAAAATTCTGATTATAAAGAATAACCAAACTGAGGTCATTGACAATATATTAAAAATAAAACTTAACCCAAATATCCATTGAAATATAATATTAAAAATAAAATCATAAGCAAAACAATTAAAAACAAGAGAAACAAAGCCCCACTACGAGAGAAAGGACTGACAGGTGCACAAGTACCTGTAGAACAATTTTCATCATTACTTATCTGATTCTCTTTGGACACATTAATCACCTGATTAAAGTAAAAAAAAACTGTAAATTAAAAATAACTCAATAAAACTAACAAAAATACTTGAAAAATAAAAAATAACCAATAATTTAACAAAAATACTTGAAAATTTAAAAACAGAAATCAGAAAAAAAGATAAATAAAAAATGCTAAAAAATTTAAAAAAAAAGAAATAAAAAAGCTATTAAAATTTTTAATAGCAATCAATTTTTAAAAAGCTTAAAATCTATTTAAAGTTAGTAGCTCTTTCTTCGAAGTAAGCTTGTGGGTGTTTACAAACTGGGCAAATAAATGGAGCTTCAGCGCCTTTTACGATGTGACCACAGTTAGAACATTTCCATTCAATTTCTTCTTCTTTCTTAAATACAGTTTCGCCTTCTACGTTTGCGAGTAAAGTTCTGTATCTTTCTTCATGTTCTTTTTCGATAGCACCAACCATGGTAAATAATCCAGCGATTTCTGGGAAACCTTCTTCTTCTGCAGTTTCTGCGAATTCTTTGTACATGGAAGTCCATTCTTCATTTTCACCGTCTGCAGCAGCGTTAAGGTTTGCGATGGTGTCAGGTACATCTCCATCGTGTAAAAGTTTGAACCAGATTTTAGCATGTTCTTTTTCGTTTTTAGAAGTTTCTAAAAAGATGTCGTGGATTTGAACATATCCTTCTTTTTTAGCTTTACTTGCAAAGTATTGGTATTTAGTATGAGCTTGAGATTCACCAGCAAATGCTGCTTGTAAATTAGCTTCAGTTTTAGTTCCTTTTAAATCTGCCATTTAATCACCTAAAAGATATTTTTTTAAATGCTTTAAATATTTAATTGAAATTTTTAAAAATTCAATTATTTAACACACATATTTAAAGATTTAACAAGTAGTTTTACTACTTAATCTAATTTTATAAAAAGATATTAATAAATATTTCTACGAACAATTTGAAAAAAATAGCCAAATAAGAATTTAAGCATGCCTAAATTAGAAAAAATAGTAAAGACTTATTAAAAAAATAGTAAAAAATTATTAACGAATTATTAAGATACTAAAAAAAAGAAGTTTTAAAATAGTAAAAAATTATTAACGAAATATTAAGATATTAAAAAAAGAAGTTTTAAATTCAAATCTCAATGCTTAAACATATTAAGATATTAAAAAAAGAAGTTTAAAAATTCAAATCTCATTGCTTAAAGATATTAAGATATTAAAAAAAGAAGTTTTAAATTCAAATTCTAAAAATCTCTTTGCTTGTTACAATCATATTAAGTTTCCTGTCATGAATTTCCATTGGAACATGACTTACCAATTGCAATGGATGAATTGTTGTTAGCAATCTTGTGTTATTGTCTATGAACTTTCTATTTAAAAGGTCCTCGATTTCTCTGTCTCCATAGCCTTTTCCCTTTCCGATTCTATTGCCTGATTTGTCAACAGCTACAGCACCTTCAACCACCATGTCAACTGAAAATTCATTGTTTTCCCCTTTGTTAAGCAAATCTGTTTTTTCCTCATTTGCATATTTAAAGGCTCCTTCCTTTGTTGAAGCCTCCTTTTCAAAGCCTTTCAATTGACTTGCCTCTAAAAACAAATAGCCATGTTCAAGATTTGGACTTGCCATAATCAGATTTTTATTGTCCTTCAATGCAAGGTATCTTACTGGAATTTGGGCAGAATCAGGGCTAACAAAAATAGTTTTGGAGTTTTTCCATTCAGGTGTTGATGCAAGCAATTGTGCAGCAATGTCTGAACCTATAAAATCAGGAATTTTGCCATAATCACCATTTGGACGTTTGGAAAATCCATTTTCAAATAGACTGTCATATACTGACTTTCTTAGACTTTCCTTTTCTTCTTTAAGAGACATATTATCAAGTTTTATGTAGTTAAATAAATTAAAATAGTTTATTTTAAAAAAAAATAATTAAAATATTTTGTTTAAAAATAAAATTAATTAAAATTTTTTTATTTTTAAAAAAAAACTAAATAATCCTTAATTTTAAAAAAAAACAATAAATCTTTAGTTTTAATAGAAAAAATCAAATTTAATTATTATTCAAACTTTAAAGTCTTATACATCATGAGAAAGCCTTCCTTGTCTGGATTATTTAATCCGAATGAGAAAAAGTTAAAGGAAAATGCATCCCTTCCATTTATGCATGAAAGCATATGGGAACTGAGTGGAGGTTCATGGGAAAGATCCCTTGATATCAACTCATGTGTTTCCTTGTTTCCAATGATTGTAAAGTTGGAGCTTTCTATTTCAATTGTTTCCTCCCTTGGAATATCTTCAATTGCCTTTTTAAGATAATCCAAGGACAAACCCTCTTCAAGATACCTGAAAAGCATGACACGACTGAATCCACTGCCAGAATCTAAAATAGCTAAACAGTTTTCAATCCCATCATCCTCAATAAGTTTCCAATTGTTCGGGTATTTAAAACTTAATCCTTCATTTTTAAATGTTTTTGAAATAGTTTAGCCTCCTTTAATAAAATAACAATTAAATTACTAATTAAAATGAATATTGAAATTAAAAAATAAAATTAAATTACTAAAATATAATGAATATTGAAATTAAAAAATAAAAAATAATAAAAAATTAAAAATAATTAAAATTTAGTATAATAAAATTTTAAAAATAATAAAAATTTTAAAAATAATTAAATTGAAAAGCTTGATTTAAAAAAAGAGTTTTTTTAATTATTCCCCTTCATCAGACTCTTTAAATTCAACTGAATTTAAAATAGCCAAATAATCATTATAAGCATAAGGGAACTCTTTAAAGTGCATCAATTCAAAAACATACATCATATTATTGTTTAAAAATACAGAAGTGTGGTTTTCTAAAGTCTTTCCTCCTTCCTGTGCATTTGATACAATATAATAAACAGGAATGTCATTAAGATTGAGTATTTTAGACTCTGCCACTTTCCAACCTTGATATTCAAAGCTTTCCTCAAGAGGTTCCTTAAAATCAGCTACAAAACGAACATCTGTAGCCTCATTCTTATAAACTGTAATTGTTGAAGGATTGCCCTCAACCACCTTAACCAAAGCCTTGATACAATTTGGACCAATCATATCCTTTCTTTGTTCTCTCCAATTACTTAAATAGCTAAATTTAATACCATTTTCATCAAATACTATTTCATCCATCAAATCACCAAAATACCAAAAATAAATTTAAAAAAATAAAAATAAAGAATTATAATCAATTAATAAGTAAAATAAAAAAATAAAATAAATTAAATAATGAAATTTAAATTAAATAAGAAAATTTAAATTAAATTAAATCATGAAAATCTAATTAAAATCATGAAATTCTAATTAAAGTCATGAAATTCTAATTAAATAAGAAAACTCAAATTAAAAAAAGTCTAATTTTCCTCATCTGTGTAATCTAGGAAATAATCCTCTGGAATGACTCCTTCCAATTCAGCGTATGCATTTAAGGAAATGTTTTTCTTATTGATTTCAGGTTCTCTTACAATGGTTAAACCTCTGATTCTTCTTAATAAGCTGGTTTCAGACAATTCCTTATTTATCTCATGAATTGTTGCAGTGACTGTCTTGTTAACAACTTCATCAAGAATATTCTTGTTTGTTCTAAGGAGAATGTCTAGAATTTCCCTGTTCTTGTCTTCCCTTTCTCTAAGTCTTGCCAATTCACTTGCATCAAAGCTCATTTTTGTCTTGAGAACATTCATGTCCTGCAATAGTTCTATTCTTTCCTCATCAGATTCCTTTAAATCCTTATTAAGGGTTTTTATTTCAGAATTCAATTCATTGTTTCTTTCATTTACCCTTTTGATTTCCTCAAGAAGAGAATTGGACTCTGATTCATTCAATACAGTATTGTTAATGTAATTTTTCTTTTCAATTTTAGAAAGTTCAGTGGTTAATTCCAAATTGATCTTTTCCAATTCCTCCACCTTGTCAAAAAGAATCTTTTCCTTTGATTTAGCTTCCTTTAGATCATATTCCAATTTAACAACAGCATCATCGTCTGGAAGAACTTCGATTGTGGAAACTTCAATTTCAGAGGAGGTTTTCAATTCCTCATATTCCTCAGATGTTAGGATAACAAATTCACCATCTCCAAGATTATATTTTTTAACATCTTCCTTACCAATGGTGAGAGTAATGTTTCCTCTGGTTTTATTTAGTTTCCCATTCTTGATAATCATAATAATGTTTATGTATTTTATTTATTAATAAATTTATTCTTTTTATTAATGAAAATATTGTCTTATGAGAAGAATAAATAGGAATTATTTAAGTTTTAATTGAATTTGAATAAAATACCGATGAAAAAAATATTTTGGAATTTTTAGTGAAAAAGTAAAAAAAAACAAGTTAAAATAATAAAAATTTTAATTAAAAAAAATAGAAAAAAATAAGTTAAAATAATAAAAATTCTAATTAAAAAAAAATAGAAAAAAATAAGTTAAATTTAAAAAAAAATAATTAAAAATTATTAAAAATTATTAAAAATTAGTTAATTTTAAAAATTTTAATTTAAAAAAAATAGAAAAAAAATAAGTTAAATTAATAAAATCCAATTAAAATAACTTATTTAACTTTTATAGTCCCTGAAGTGGAAACTGCAGTATAATAAGTGTCACCAGCAAACTTAACTGTAAATTTATAAGTCTTTTTACTGCTTAAGCTTACCTTAACACTTGCAAGCCCCTTCTTATTTGTCTTGGCAGTGTATGTTTTTCCATTTACACTGAACTTAACAATCCTGTTTGGAATAAGATTTCCTGAAGCGTCCTTTAAACTTGCTGTAAGGACCTTATTCTTGTTAGTTGACTTGTATGAGACATTCTTTGTTTTTATCTTAGGGCTTTGTTTAACAACACTTATCTTGGCTACAGCAAAACTTGCATTGTACTGACCGTCTCCGAGGAAGGAAATGGCAAAAGTGTAAGCTCCCGGAACTGGAAGGTTGATTTGAAGGCTTGCCTCACCTGCATAATCAGTTCTCTTTTCATAGACATGACCATTGAATCCAATCTTGATATCCCTATATGCCAATGGATTTTTGTCCTCATCCACAAGTTTCAAATAGAAATAATCACCGGATCTGCCCTGAATTGCAACAAGAACTGATTTTGTTGTAATATTGGAACATAAAATAGCTGATTTCCTTGTAAATGAATCGGATGAAATGTAAACATCAGAGCCATTTTGAACTCCCAAGACATTGAAAGTGAATGGAACAATTCCGCTGTCCAAGGTATTTGAACTTATTGAAATGTTTTTGCTTGGTGCAAGGATTGGCCTTTCAGATTCAAGGTTCAAGACCTTTACTGTCTTTTCAACAACAGAATCATCCGCTTTAGCAAACTGATTTTCCATTATGTTGACTGCCGGAACAAGTAATGAATAGGAATATGAACTGTTTTTGGCAATGAGATTAACTGCAACATCATTGTTTTTTAAGACAAATTTGATTCCGCTTATATTTACCTCATTTAAGGTGTTAAAACTAATGCAATTAGTTACCAAATATGCATCCTTGGATGCAATTCCATTTGAAAAAAGAACAGGACTTACACATTTTGCAGAATTGCTAACAATTTCAGTATAAGACTCTTCTGTTAAAATAATATCAGTGTCGGAACTTAAACTTGAATTAGATTCACTGGAAGAATCCTTTGAGGAATTGCTTACAACTGCAGTTTCACTGGAAGAATCCTTTGAGGAATTAGATTCACTGGAAGAACTGTTTGCAGCCTTAACCATAGTATCAGAACTTCCCAATAAGCGGTAAATAATGCCATCATCAGTTATGTAAATCATGTGGGGATCGTAAAATACATTGAATAGAATATTGGAATCCTTTGAATATATTGTAGTCAGATTGTTTCCCATAATTACAAGGTCCCTTGTTACATTGATTGTATCAATGGAATAGGAAGTCTCCTTATTTAAATCCTGATTGAAATAATTTTCAATATCGCTTAAAAGGACAATATCTCCAGCATTGGCCTTGTCCACTGCAGTTTGAATGTCCTTTGTATCATTGCCTGTTCTGATTACTGGAATGATTTTGCATGAAAGGATTAAACTTTCATTCAATCCATATTCATTGCTTAGGATTATCTTATCAATGCTTGCATTTTTAAAAGAATAATTGAACTCAAGATAATTGTCAGCAATGGTTTTTTCCTGATTTAAAACCTTATTGTCACTGTTGAGATTTGAAATCTTAAGTGGAAATTCAGGCATTGATTCCTTTAGATACCTATTATCATTTGTCCTGAAAACCAGATAGTCGGACACATTTCCAATATATGAATATGAATCACGGCCAAGATTAATGTTAATCCAGGATGAAGGAGCGCAATATGATCCATTATAATAAACCAAGGCCTCATTGATAAAATCGCTTTCATTAGCCAGATTCATGCCGAAATAATTCAGTCCAAGATAATCGGGATTGCCCCAGTAGGCAAAATCATTATTGCCATCATTGTTTAAAAAGATTGAATAGCTCAAGCTGCCGTCAAGACCTCTCCAATAGACAGCCCCTCCATTACGGCTTGCAGTATTGTTTAAAAATACGCATTTGCTGACGTTTCCGCCATTACCAATCCAGACAAGAGCTCCGCCGAATTGGCTAGGGTAAACATTTGCCTTTGTTTGAGTGATAAATGTTGAATTGACCAATGTTCCATTGTCTCCAACCCATGCAAGGGATCCTCCTGCATGATAACCTCCATTGTTTTCAAAACTGCAGTTTTTAACCAAACTGTTGTTGCCGTCCAGTTCAACCGCTCCACCGGTGTATTCAGCCACATTCTTTGAAAAGTAGGAATTGAGTATTCTTGTATTCTTTCCTTCACTTGCAATGGCTCCACCGAAAATAGCCTGATTTGAAAGGAATCTGCAGTTTACAATGTCAAGATTATCTCCAACAGATTCAATTGCTCCACCTGAAGAGGAAGAATCCATACTTTTTGCATAACCGTTTACAAAGCTAAGGTTTTCCAAATAAACATTGTCTGCAGTGATGTTTAATATTTGGGTAGTTCCACCTCCATTAAGGGAAGTGCTGGAAGTGCCTATGATGCTTAGGGAACGGTTTACCTGAATTACAGAGGAACCGCTGTAGATTCCTGAAAGCTTGATAGTTGATGCTCCTGAATCAATCATTGCTTGAATGTATTCAAATGTTTTATCATCTTTTATATTAGCTGATTTAAGTGAATTTGTATTTTTTTCATTTAAATCGGAACCAGAACTAGAATCCTCTAAAGAAGCAGAAACGTCTGCAGAAATAGAATCATCTAAAACAGAATCTTCCAAAGAAATAGAATCATCTTCAGAAATAAAATCCTCTAAAGAAATAGAATCCTCTAAAGAAATAGAATCCTCTAAAGAAGCAGAATCTGCACTATTTAAAAAATAATTTTCCTCCAGATTTTCACTGGCTGAAACCAATGAAAAGCTGGAAAGCAAAATAAATATTAAGAAAACTAATAAAAAGGATTTTTTTAGATTAAAAATAAATTAAGCCCCCATTTCTCTTTTTTAAGATAAAGATATTCAAAATAATGAAAATACTAATAAAAATAATAATTAAAATCTTTATTCAATAATTTCAAATGTTTTAATTATGTCCATGAATTCGCCAACGATATCGCTGATTGTTCTAAGTTCAAAAATGTATATGAAATTATCTTCCAAAAAGACAACTGAAAACATTTCAAAGCTTATTTCAGGAATCTTAATTTTGGAATGGGTTTGAATTGAAGATCTTTTTCCCACATTTGCAATCTCAGAGGATACAATTTCAGCACCATCATCAATTAGGATATCTTCCATAATTTCTTTATATTGTTCCAAGGAAGGCATTTCAGAAGGGAATGCAATAACATTTAATAAACTTCCATCTTCATAGCTTAAAGTAGCAATACAATCAGGATTATTATCCAAGGGCATATCTTCAAGTTGCCATTTGTCATTATATTTAAATAATAATTTTTCATTAGAACAAATATTTAATTCAGACATAAAAACACCTAAAAATGAAATTAAATTGATTAGTTTAATTTAAAAGTAAATTAAATCAAAATTAATTTTTTAAAGTAGTAAATATTAATAATTTATTTTTTTATTATAAAAAAGTTTCATAAAAATTAGTAAAAAAATAATAATTAAATGTAGTTTTAGATTAAAATTAGTAAAAAATTAAATTTTAAGATTTTAATTGAATTTTACTACTTATTTTAAAAATTACTAAAAAAATTAAATTTTAACACCCAAATTAAATTTTACTATTTTATTTTAAAATTACTAAAAAATTAAATTTTATCATCAAAATTAAATTTTACTGAATTAAATCAATTTTTTTACTTTAAAACAATTTTTTAAAGTCCTAGAAATCAAATAGAAAGATTTAAATTAGATTAAATTAAATTTAAGTATGGGATTAACAAAAAACCCCTATTAAATTAATTAACACCTTTAAAAAAATCAATAGATCATTTAATTAGAACACTCTTTTTCATTAAAACCTTTGTTAATCCCACTCCCCTATATTTTAAAATTTCAATAACCACCATACATCTTTTTTCTCAAAACAAGCACTTTTTTAACATGGCTCTTTTGTAAAAAACTAGTCTTTGGATTAAACTATTTATAAAAAGAAATTAAATATTAAACTAGGAAAACATTTTAATATTTAAAATTTAAAAGTGAGTTAAAATGAGTGATAACGAAGATTACGGATTAATTTTAAGTCAAAAAGTTTCTAAAGACAATAATAACATTGCAAATGTTGTAGGAACAAATAAATTCACATTAATCAATATAGAATTAAATGAAAATATTGATTTAAAGGCTCAAGATAAAATTCTTCTTACAAAGGATAGCAAGGAAGTTAAAAAATTAAATCATAGATTAAGTTATGATGATTTAAGTAAAGAAGAACAGAAAGAGTTGGATAAAGCCATTCACAGCATTGTCATTTCAAATGAAAACAAATACGTTAAATTCTTCAATAATCAAAGCAAGGATGGAACAAAATTACACTTTTTAGATGGAATCAGCAGAAAGTTAGGATCTAAAATTCTTGATGAAAAGGAACTTAATGGAGATTTTAAAAGTTTTGAAGACATTGATGAAAGAATTAGCTTTATTGAAGACAGTGAAAATCTAATAGCTAAAAGAGTTCTTTATGAAATCAGTGAACTAAACAAGATTAGAAAGGGCAGACCTTCCTATTTGTTTACTGTAGTTAAAAGAAGCAATAAAAAAGAGACTCAAGAGTTGGATCAGTTTGAGGACGACGACAGTTTCTTCATTGAAATGCTTAAAAAAGAAGGACTCATTGAAAAAGAAGGCAGAAAAATCAGATAAATTATTTTTAAAAATAAAAAAAGAAGACGTATTAAAAAAGAAAACATTAGATAATTTATTTTTTAAATAAATTATTTAATAATCTTTCTAATGTTTATACTAATTTTAAATTGAAATAATTTAATTAAATACACAAAAATACTTTTTTTATGGTAAAATCATTAAAGCATCCTTTGGACAGCTTTTAACGCAACGATAACACTTAATACATGCACCATGTCTAATGTACCATTTTCTATTTTCCTTATCAACGGAAATTGCATGTACCTGACAGACCTTTTCACATTTCTTGCAAAGAATGCACTTTTTGCCATTTGCCATAACCTGACCATTAACACGTACAACACGAGTTATTGATCTTAAAAGACTATTTCTACCTCCAAACAGTCCCCCTCTATGTCTTGCTCTCATTTTAAAACCTCTGAAAGAATTATAACTTAATTCAGTTAATAATTTATATTTAAAAAACATGCCCAAAAGCATTGAAAATTATATTGAAACTTGATTTAATTAAAAAAACACTTTAAAAAGTAGTAAAAAATTAAATTTCTTAATTTAATTAAAAAAACACTCTTAAAAGCAATAAAAATTATATTATAACTTAAAAAACCCTCTTAAAAGCAATTAAAATTAAAAAAATAAAAAAATAGAAAAAATAAGATTTAAAAATCTTATTGATTGAATTAAAAAACTAACTTGTCCTGTATCTTAGAATTGCACAGATTCCACCGAATGCTCTAAACAATTGCATTCCTTCCTCTGTTTCAGTTGAAATAATTTCAACGTTTGTTCCTAAATCTTCAGCAATTGCAGCTAAATCCTCAATTATATCTTCCTCTGAAGTGATTTTCATCTTTTCTCCACATTTAGGACAAGTTAAATCCTTAACCTTTTGCCCTTCCTTTTGAGTAACTTCAGCATGGAATCCGCAAGCGGAACAGTCAATAACCAATCTTTTAGACTTCAAGTCTTCAGAAAGCAATAATGTATCAACAGCACCCATCTGCAAATCATTTCTTACCTGCTTTTCACCATAGGAAGATAAACCCTCATCACTGATTAATTCCTTTAGGAAACTTTGAACAAGTTTTTTCTCCTTGATTACATCCAATTCCTCTAAAACTCCAGCAGACTTGTCAATAACTTCCCTAATACCAAATTCACCAGTATAGGAAGTGTCTACAGTAGTGATGACCTTATCCTTAAGTTCATAATGCAAGTAATCACCGTTATAGAAGTCCTCTTTGGTATAACCAGGCCCTCCAAGAATAATTCCCTTCAATTCATCCTTGATTGGAAGGAACTCATCATCCATATGGGAACCGATTCTTTTTAAGAACTCATGTGCCAATTGTTCAATAACCCTATCGAACCTTCTTTGTGATTGTCCCCCTGCCTTATGCTTGCCCGGAACACCACTGGTTAAATTAGCTACGATTCTAATTCTTTTACCTTTCAAGGTAGCGATAGTTGCTTCATTTCTGTCAATAACTGCAACACCATAAACCTCCTTGGAAGCGATCATGTCTTCCAAAGGTTCAAGGAAGAATGTGCTGTCACAAATGTACCAATAGGTTTGAATCTCTTCAGGCGGTTCAAATACTACTGTTTCCATCTTTTCGGTTCCAGGACCGCCTTTAGGAATCATTCCTACAAATAAAACCAAACCGTTTGCAGGAGGTTGTGAAAACATACGTATTCTTTCCATAATTACTCTGATTGCAGATTGAACATTTGTACGGGTAGATTTACTTTTAATGTTAGCACTTTGTCCTAATTCATCCCTCATCTGTTTACCAACATCACTGAGTTGCTTGTTTGGAGGAATATACATAGACACTAATTCAGTTCCTTTTCCTTTCTTTTCAGCTAATTCCTTTAGTGTCTTTTTAAATTCATATAACTCTTTTGAGGATACCTCAGCCATTATAACACCTTATAAAATTGAATAAATAAATTAATTTCTAAATAATCCTTTGTTAATAAGATAAAACAATAGGATTTAATATGAAAAATAATCCCCTGTTTAAAACAATAGGATTTAAATTGAAAAATAATCCCCTGTTTAAAACATAGGATTTGATTTGTAAATAATCCTTTGTTAATAAATAAAACGTAAAAGGATTGAATAAATTTCTTCCATGAAGAAAATAAGTATAAATTGTATTGTTTTAATAAAAATTAGAAAGCCTAAAAATCATTTTATGACTAACTAATAATATAAAATTTACATTAATAATAAATATATTCTAAGTTACTTATATAAGTAATGAATTAATTGGAAATAATACTTGAAAAATCAATAAAAAAATTTTTATAATAATTTAATCTTAATTTCTATTAAATAAGTTTAGTCTATACATAAAAAACAGGGAGAAAACTTTAATGGCAGAATACGATTATAGAACAAATAGGGATTTTAGCTCAATCTGTACAGATCCATACATGGAAACAGACGAAAGAAAGTTAAAAATAGCTAAAACCATTTCAACATTTACAAATGCGCCAATCTTTTGCATTCCCCTATTTCTAATAATATGTATTAGCATTTCCTCAAGGGGAGTTCCATTTACAGCTTCATTCTCCTTTGATTGGATGGAATTTATTGCATGTGAACTTATTTCAATAATATTTACATCAATCCTTCCAATGGCAATCATTATCCATTGGGCAAAAAAGCAGGACACAGACAGTGACATTTCAAATAAGGAAGATCGTTTCATCCCCCTTATTGTAGGAACAGTCTCCTACTTTATCGGCTGCATACTTTCTGTTTTATTAAATCTTCCACACTTTCTAACAGTTCTTCTTTTATGCTATACAACAAACACCTTCATTGTAATGCTGATTACAACAAGATGGAAAATAAGCATTCATACAACAGGAATTGCAGGGCCAATAGCTGCAGTCACAATGATTCTCGGACCCGTCGGAGCATTGTTCGGTGTTTTATATCCAATATTGATTTGGAGCAGAACCACACTTAAAAAGCATACCATGGCTCAGGCATTGGCTGGCGGAATATTCGGATTGATATTCACAATCCTTGAAACCTATATCTATAGCATATTGCTTAATTTACCAGTTACCAATATCATTCCAGCTTATGATTCATTTTGGTTAATATTTGCAATCATGATTAGTCCAATAGTAATTTCAATTGTTGGATATCTTCAAGACAGCGGCAAAAAGGATTTCATTACAAGAAAACTCTTCCACATTTTTGCATTCCTCGGATATGCATTCTTTTTAATCCTTGCACCGAATGATGCAATATTGATTCTGATCATTTGTGCAATAGTTACAATATTAGTAAGCATTTATGGAAATAAGAACTTCTCATGGTACAATGGCATAAAAATAAAAGAGGATGCACCTAAAGAAAGCTATGGAATCATAGTATCATTAGTTTCAAGCCTATTTTGGATACTTGCATCATTGTTTTACTTTTCAAGGACAATAGCAGCTATTTCAACAGTTATTTTAGCATTTGTTGGAGCAATTGAAATTCTTTATTACAAATCAGCCCACAAGAGGCTTCCATTAAAGGGAATTGACAATTTAATCATTCCTTTAGTAATTGCTTATGTTTTAAAGTTTATTCTTTAAATTTTTATTCTTTTATTCCAAATCATGAATTAATTATTATTCTCTCTTTAAAAACATTATTAAACTTTTTTTAATTCAAAATCATGAATTAATTATATTCTTATTTTTAAATCTTAAATTATCCTTATTTTAAAAAAATTATTATTCTTTTTTATTGAAAATCATAAATTAAATATTGCTCTTTTTTTAATTCAGACTTATAAAAAAGTTTTTTTACACAATTGAAATAAAAATTACTCTATTTTAATAAAAAACATTAATTAAAAGCAAATTTAAACAAAGTTCTTAACCAATCCAAGCATATTAAAGTAAACTTAAATAATATTAAAAAGATAAATAATATAGAATTAGCTAATTGAAAAGCTAAAAAAATTTTAACAAAAAGATTATAAACTATTTCAAAAGATATTTTAAGGTGAATCTATGAGAATTGTAGCTGCTATTGGAGGATCTATTCTAGTACAAAATTATAATGCAGAAAAATTTCAAGAGTATACAGAAATTTTAAAGGAATTATCAAAAGAACATGAAATCTTTGTTGTTGTAGGTGGAGGAAGACCTGCAAGAGATTATATTGGCGTTGCTAGAGATTTAGGTGCTGGAGAAGCTAAATGTGATGATATTGGAATAGAAGTGACAAGATTAAATGCAAAACTTTTATTGCTTGCACTTGGAGATGTGGCTTATCAGAAAGTGCCTCACAACTTCCAGGAAGCTTTGGAATATTTCTCAAGTGGAAAAATCATAGTTATGGGTGGAACTGAACCTGCACACAGTACAGATGCAGTTTCAGCTATCTTGGCAGAATATGTACAGGCAGATTTATTAATCAATCTCACTTCCGTTGACGGAATGTACACCAAGGATCCAAACAAATACGAAGACGCAGAACTTATTGAAGAGATTACAGCTCATGACATGTTGGAATTCATTAAGGAACAGGACGTTAAGGCTGGAACCTATGAATTCTTTGACATGACTGCAGTTCAAATGATTAAACGTTCTAATTTGGAAACAGTTATAGCTAATGGAAACAAACCAGAAAACTTAATAAAGGCTATAAATGGTGAAAAAATTGGAACTCGTGTCATAAGCGAATAAAATTAAAATTTGCTTAGATTAAATCAATTTAATTAAAAATAAATTAAATAAATTAATTAAATTATTTTAAAATAAATTAAATTAAATAAAATAATTTAAAATAAATTAAATAAAAATAAATAAATTTAAACTGAATTAATTAAAACAAATTATTTTTTTAATTTACTATCTTTTTTTATATTTTTTTAAAAAACATGACAAAAACTATTTTTTAGTGATTAAAATGAGTGGATTAATCGATATTGGATTAAATTTAATGCATCGCTCTTTTGACAAGAACAGAGAGGATATAATCAATAATGCAATAGTTAATGGAGTAAGTCAATTCATCATTACTGGAACCACTGTAAAATCCAGCAAAACCGCTTTGGAATATGCAGGCCAGGAAAAGTTCAAGGACATTCTCTTTTCAACTGCAGGAGTCCATCCCCATGATGCAAAAACATGTAATGAGAATACAATTGAAAACTTAAGGAAATTTGCAGCAAATGATTCAGTTGTTGCAATAGGGGAATGTGGTCTTGATTACAATAGAAACTACTCTCCACAGGATGTTCAAAGAGAATGGTTTGAAAGACAGGTACAACTTGCTCAAGACCTAAATATGCCTCTGTTTTTACATGAAAGAGAAGCTCATGAGGATTTAGTTAAAATATTATCCAAATATCCTGACATGTGTGAAAGAGCTTGTGTTCATTGTTTTACAGGAACAAAGGAAGAGGCTGAAAAATATCTTGAATTAGGCTGTTATATTGGAGTTACCGGTTGGATCTGTGATGAAAGACGTGGACAATCACTTCAGGAAGCTGTTACAGTAATTCCGCCTGAAAAGATGATGATTGAAACTGATGCACCATTTCTGATTCCAAGAAATTTCCCTAAAAAGCCTAAATCAAACAAGAACAAACCGGAATACCTGCCACACATTTTAAATACAATAGCTGAGTATAAGAATTGCGACAGTGAGGAATTGGGAAAGAGGGTTAGCAAAACAACCAGAGAATTCTTTAAAATTTAAATTAAATTTGAATTTTAAAATTTGTCTAATTTTAGAAAAATCAAATTCTAAGACTTGTTTTAATTATTCAAAACATTAATTTTATACAAACTCCAACTTAAAGACTTGTTTTAATTATTCAAAACATTAATTTTATACAAACTCCAACTTAAAGA
>NZ_CALCYR010000076.1 GCF_937906425.1 uncultured Methanobrevibacter sp.
TAAAAATTAATAAAATTTTAAATTAATAAAATTAATAAAAATTTTTTCATATTTTTTTATTTTTTTTAAGAAAAAAGAGGATTAATTTCTTATCTTCCTAAGTCCTGAGGTTAATTTCCAGCTTTTGGAAGATAGAATCTCTTTATTGGTTTTTTTAAGTTTTTTTATCTCTTTTTCAATATTCTTATTGTCCTTTTTTATTTTTTCATTTTCTTTTTTCAATTCATTTATCCTTTCATAGGCCTCATCTGCCCTTTCAAGATAATCATCTTTTGAATTGAAGCTGGCCGCTTTCTCCAGACTTTCAAAAGAATTGAAATCACTTGCCGCTGAATAATCCATCAGGAAGATTGAAACTGTAAAACTTGTAACCTTTTCATATTTCTTTTGATCTATCAATGTTCTTTTCTTAGGATAAAATGCATTCTTTTTTATCTTTCTCAGCTGTAATTTTGTTTTCTTTTCATCCAAATCCTTTTTCAAGACATTGTTGATTTTATTTTTTAGGATAAAGTAATCAAGAGCATTTATATCGCTCTTTTCAAGGACGGAATTGTACTTTTCATTTTGTTTGTCAAAGTCTTTCTGGAAAAGAGGCCCCAGCTTGTCCAGAATATAATTATAGTCCCATAGGAATGGCTCCTCCAAATGTCTGCTGTCAACATATCCTTCTACGGTAAACTCATCCACGCCGGTTTGGGGAAGGCTGTCCATTGCAAATGGAATATCCAATAAATCTTCATCCCCTCTTTTAAGGACATGGTAGACAAATTCCTTAAATCCATCTTCGCTATGTTTTTCCAATAGGAATGCTATCCATATTTCAAGGCATGTGCCGAAGAGGGGCAAGTAGAATTCCTGATTAAACAGTCTTCTTCTTGAAGACCATCTTCCAATGTTTTTTATGGTGTTTATTGTATTGTGCTTGTATAGGTCATTTCCATGTTGGTAGAATTGATCCCTATTCAGATATTCCCTTGTATATTCATCTGTGGTGTCGTGGGAGTCAAAGTCTCCCTGTGAGATGTAGAATGTTGTTGCAAATTGTTTAAAGCTTGATGGGAAGTATTTGTATTTATTTTCCTCCTCAAGGTCATTTTCCCAATCCACATCCAAGTGTTTTGCAACCTTTTCTCCAATTATAACGTCCGGATGTTCTCTAAGCCCATTGGTAATTGACTTTAGCTCAATATTGTGTTTGGAAGCCAGTTTCTTTAAGATCATAAGGGTTAATCTTGAGTCAAATCCGCCGGTGATTCCTGCCTTTATTTGCCTGATTTTTGGGGATATGATTTTAAAGTACTTGTCTGTGTATTCCTCCAAGATTCTGTAATACCAATCGTAAAATCCTTCCCTGTCCTCAATATAAAGATTTTCAATCCATTCAGGGATTTCTATTTCATCATTGAGAATAATCTCAAATTGGCCATTTTGGACAGTGAGTTCATCAAATGGAAAGATCCTTTTTATGTTTTTAAAGGCGGTATTTCTGTATGTTGTTTTCTTATCTGTTTTATACCAGTTTCCAAATTTGATTAGGTCTTCCATGTATTCGGCATCGTAATTGTCTCTGAAGGTCTTGTTTTGGAAGGCTTTCACTCCGTCAACAATCAGTTTCAATTCATTTGCAATGACTGAACAGTTTTCATCCTCATAGTAAAATAGGGGATGTATGCTGGAAAGTGATGATTGGAAGTAGCCATTTCCATTTTCATCACAATGGAATGCCTGATAGCTTCCTAAAATAAGCTTGTCATTTTTCATTGCAAAATCAATGTTTTCAAGATTGTTTGGAAGTTCTGAGTCCTCTACAACAAAGAGTCCATTGACGAAGCTGATTTCCTCATCATTCATTTTATAGGAATTGTTTTCATCTTCATCATAAGCCATATTGTAGGTGTATAAATAGACTGCCAGTTTATCTGTCTCTTTTTTGATGCAATTGTCTGCAATAAGGCTTGTGGCATTGACAGAGTTTAAAAGTGCATCATTTATATGGCTTTTATCGAAGTTTTCCTTTTTGGACAATACAAAAAATCTCATAATATAGTATTTATTTAAAAGTCTTAAAATAAGTTTCGAGATAATTTTAGGAAAAATATTCATTAAATTAATTAAAATTTATTTTTTTCACTTTTCGTTAAATTTAGATAATTATTAATACGGATTATTAAATATATATGAATAATTAAAAAAATTATTTAGAAA
>NZ_CALCYR010000077.1 GCF_937906425.1 uncultured Methanobrevibacter sp.
TCTTTAAGTACAAATAACAATTCTTTAAATTAAGATTTTAATCATTTTCAGACAAATTAATCTTTTAAAATATTTTTACTAATTAATAATTTAATAAAACAATAAAATAAATTTTTTTATCTAAAAGATTGAAAATAAATTAAAAAATTAAATAATTTTTTTATAAAAAGATGGAAAATAAATGAAAAAATTAAATAATTTTTTTATAAAAAGATGGAAAATAAATGAAAAAATTAAAAATTACTTATCATTTAAGATTTTAAAAAAAAGAAAAATAAAAAAATGTCAAAAATGTCACAAAAAGAATAATATAACTTAGAAAAAAAGAAAATAGATAATTAAACTTTAAAAATTAATTATCCTCCGTAAATGATTTGAACTAATTCTATTTTGTCCCCTTCTTCAATTACAGCATCTTCAATTACTATTTCTCCATTTTTCTTAGAAACAATTGTTTCAGAAGACAACTCCAATTCATCCAATAGTTCTTTAATAGTTAATTCACCTTTAAGTTCCTTTTCTTCTGTTTTATCCTTAATGATAAGTGTGAAACTCATACAATTCCTCCAAAAATTTTTAAAAATTATAAATCTTATCCCTTCAACTAAATAATATGTTTATCATAATATTTAAAATTATATAACAATAGTTATATTTTTATTAAATTCCATTTAAAAAAATGGAAAACAGATTAAAATTATTAAAATTATTAAAATTATTAAAAAAAAATGAAAACCTGAAAAATAAAGAAAATAAAAAAATAGCTAAAATAAAAATTAAAGAAAAAAAATAAAATAAAAGTAAAAAAATAAAATAAAAGCTAAAAAAATAATAAAAATAGCTAAAAATTAAAGAAAAAAATAAAATAAAAATTAAAAAAATTAAAATTAATGCCCTAATTCTTCTAAAAAGGTACAAGCCCTACACAATCTATTTGAAGAAGGTTCTCCACAACGTTCACAGTTTTTAAAAGTGAAACTGGATTGGAACTCCTCCTTAATAGCAGGCCTTATCTTATCAAATCCTCTTAAAGTGGAATACATAATTGTAGGATGGTCTTTGGAAAGTTCCTTTAAAATATTGGAAATCTCCATTCTAAAGGATTCCTGAGCATATGGGCAACCCGCCAAATGAATGTCCAAACCTTTTGCCAATGCATACAAACCTATTTCCTTTTCAGGAATTTCCCTTAAAGGCTTAATCTTAACTGTAAACAATTCACTATTAGATTCTGTCTTAGGACCTATTTTAGCAAGGTTTTCAGTATTTCCTTCAAGATAATTCATTAAAATAGCTTGAGTCTCATCATCAAGATTATGTCCTGTAGCGATTTTGCTAGCTCCAAACTCTCTTGCAGCCCTATTTATAATCCATCTCCTAAATACACCACAGTAAGTGCATGAACCTCTATGATTCTCATGAGCCATTATCTCATCCAAATCTATACCAAAAGATTCCTTAAATGAAACTACCTTATGGGGAATTCCCAAACGTTCAGCATGAGCCTTGGCAATCTCAACTCCCTCATGCCTATATCCTGCAATACCTTCATCAATGGTTACCGCACATAAGTCAATAATTCTTCTTTCACGATAGGTATTAAGAATTTCCAGAGTTACCACACTATCCTTTCCGCCGGATAATGCTACAAGAACCTTATCTCCCTTTTCAAGAAATTTTTCCTTCTTGATGGTTTGTATAACCTTTTTCTCTATACCCTCTATAAAACAATCCTTACATAAGGCCTGTCCAGAAGCCTTTCTTTTAATAATAACATTTGGATTTCCACATTTAGTACAAGATACCATAATTTTCATCCTTTAAATAATAATCAAACTACAATTAAAAAAATACTTTAAAAAATAATAAAAAAATCACATTTTCTGCAACAAATTCAACAAACCGATTAAAATAAAAAAAATAAAAAAATCACATTTTCTGCAACAAATCCCACAAAACGATTAAAATAAAATAATTTAAAAAATCACATTTCTGCAACGAATTCAGCCAACTGATTTAAAGTGCTGACCTCATAAACCTGAGCGCCTGCTCCCCTATATAATGAAACGCAACTGTCAACAACATCCCATTTCTTCTTGTCTTCCGGGTTTAGTATAATGACCTTCTTTGCCTTGCTGCTCATTTTGGAAATTGATTCAACACTTGCAGGAACTCCGTCAACCTTAGGCCCTGCCCAATCCCTACAGTCTGAAAGAATAATGACATAGGACTTGTTGCTTATTTCAGCCTGCCTCATAAATGATTCAAATGCTGTAAACATATTGCTTGTTCCACGAACCATCATATTACGCATACGCAACAATCTTATCTCAGCAAATGCATTTACCATATACTTTTCCTTAAGAAATTCAGTGGTTTCTATAGTCTTGTTATCAAATTCAAACATACGAGAGTCCTTAAATGACTTTTGACATGCATACATCAACATGAAAAACCAACTGCTGATCCATTCACAGGAACCGCTCACATCATTCAGGAACAAATGCTGTTTTCTGTGAGGCTTCTTCTTTACCTCAACAAGGTCGATTGGAACTCCTCCATATTTCATATTGTTTCGCATTGTACGGCGAATGTCAATCTTGTTGGAATGGGCCAATCTTTTTCTTCTAGATTGTTTGTTTGCAATTTTTCTACCCAATTCAACACACAATTCAAATACCCTTTGGTCAAACTTGTTAAGCTTTGACAAATCACTGTTTAGAATATCATTGTCACGTGCCAAATCCTTGTTTCTATCCTCAAGAACAGGACTTCCTGAAAAGTATTCCATAGCCTGTTCAGCACCCATTTGAATCTGTTTTGCACCAGAACCTTTCTGCTTGCTTATTTTCCATTCATGCTGTGAAAGCTTTCCCCTCATGCTTGTTGGAGAATTAGCCCTATTAAGCTCTTCAGTTAATGAATTAACTTTTTTCTTAACGAAAAATCCATTAAAGGACTCATCAAACTTAGGAATATCATATTTGCTCTTGACATAAATTGATCTGAAAGCATCCCTTAAGGTGTCTACATCATCATCCCCCAGAATATTATAGGTATCAATAGCTGATTGAGTAGACCTAATACTCACAGGTATACCTTCCTTTCTAAGCTGATTAGACAACTTTACAATTCTCTCTTCCATAATAAAACCTTTAATGAATTTTAAAAACTTAAATAACTTAAATATTGGAAAAAAAATCCTTAAAATAAAAAGATAAAAATTAAATTAATTAAAAAAAAATTAAATTAATTCTTAAAAATCCTTAAAATAAAAAGAAAAAAATTAAATTAATTAAAAAAAATTAAATTAATTCTTAAAAATCCTTAAATAAAAAGAAAAAAATTAAATTACTTCTTCCAAAACATATTTAAAAAAATCTTAAATTAAATAAAAGAAAATTTTAAGCTAAAATACACTAAAAACATTTCAATCATTCATTGGTGTATTCATTCCTGAAAATTTCCTTAACAACCTTTGCCTTGTCAGGCTCTGTCTTAATAGCCACTCCAATACTGTCATGAAGTGCAGCATCAACATCTTTATAATCCTTATCCAAATGCATTACAGAGTGAACCCAATCAATTGAAGCCCTTACAGATGGTTTCTTATTTAAATTAAAGGTTCTTATTCTTTGAACCATATTTACAACTTTTTTAATCAAACCATTTTCAGCTTCAGGCAATCTTGCCTTGACAATAGCCATTTCACGTTCAACTGTAGGATAGGAAATATATAAGAACAAACATC
Organism: uncultured Methanobrevibacter sp.; assembly: GCF_937906425.1. GTDB lineage: Archaea > Methanobacteriota > Methanobacteria > Methanobacteriales > Methanobacteriaceae > Methanobrevibacter. Next base: position 3,752 of record NZ_CALCYR010000077.1, read on the forward strand.
TGTCCTTAGTCTCTTCAAGCAAATTCCTTTGAGCATTAGAGGTCAACATTACAACCAAATCATTTTGAAGGGCAAAGGTACCTAAATCATTTACTGTAATCTCCTTTTCACCTAAAGCCTGTAATAGGAAACTTTCCACTTCCTCATCAGCCTTATCAATCTCATCAATAAGAAGAAGGGAAGGCTTATCATTCATGAATGAAGTTAAAAGAGGCCTTCTAATAAAGAAATCCTCTTCAAAAATAGAATCCTCATTGTTTTTTCTACCCTTGAATGCCTCCAAATGAAGCAATTGCTTTTGATAATTCCATTCTCCAATAATCTGTTCAAAGGTAATTCCCTCATAACACTGAATTCTGAAGAAATCCCTACCTAAAGCTTGAGCTACAGCCTTGGCAAGCTCGGTTTTACCTACTCCAGGAGGCCCTTCAATAAGAACAGGTTTTTTTAAGGACAAAGATAAAAATACAGTAGTGCTTATTTCCCTATTGGAAATGTAACCGACACTTTCCAACTGTTTTTCTATTTCATCAATAGTTAAATTTTCATCAGACATTTTAAAACCTTTTAGTTAATTAATCAAATAATTTCAATCAGCATAAATAAATTAAATAATTAAAATAAATTAAATAATTAAAATAAATTAAATAATTAA
>NZ_CALCYR010000078.1 GCF_937906425.1 uncultured Methanobrevibacter sp.
ATTTTTCTTTATTTTTCTTTATTTTTCTTTATTTTTCTTTATTTTTCTTTATTTTAATTATTTTCACTTGTTTTTATTATTTATTTTAGTTATTTCATTATTTATTGCTATTTTTTCTTATTTTTATCTAATTTTAATTAATTTTAATTATTTTTTAATTTAAAAAACTTTTGATTAATTTTTTATCATTTTTTATCATTTTTTTATTAATTGAGTTAAGTTTAATTGATAATTTTTAGTTAATTATATAACTGATGAAGAGTTAATTAAGTATATCATTCAATAAAAGGTGATATTATGGTAGACCTTGAGAAAAACATTGAAGAAAAATTAACTGAAGTATTTAAAGAAGAATTAGGTAAAGATGATTTTGAATTAAATTATGTAATCAATGATGAGGAAATTACCTTTTTCTATGGTATTAGTGAAGGTAAAGAACTTTCCCTTGATGGAATTGAAAAAATCTCCAGTATCATTGATGCAAGATTTGAAGGTTCTTCTATTGTAAATCAAGAAAACAGATACAAATTTAATTTAGATCCTTGTTCTGATTAAATTCCTTGTTTTTCTTTTTATTTTTTTTATTTTTTTTATTAGCTATTTTTTACTTTTTTTAATTTTTTTTTAACTTTTTTTAACTTTTTCTATTTGCACTGTTTTTTAACAAGTTTTAACTTTTTTAATATTTTTTCTGTTTTTTAACAATTTTTTTAACTTTTTCTATTTTTACTTTTTACTTATTTGATTTTGTTTTAATTTATTCAATTTACTTTTTATAAATGAAAAATTTTATTTTTCAAATTTATGATTTTAATAAAATTATTTTTTAAAATTATTTTTTGATTTTTTCCTTTTTATAAGATATTAAAATTATTGACTTTTGATTAAATTATTTTTATATTTTTAACAATAACCTAATGAATTATTAATCATGAATTCAATATTATACGATATCTTTATATATTCCTTTAAACAAATATATAATTACATCTAGATTAGTAAATGAAATTTTTAGATTTTAAATAGTTTTTATGAAAAAATTATTTAATATTTAAATTTAAATTTTTATTTCAATTACTATTCATGATTTATTTTAAAATTAGATAAATTTTATTAATATTAATTTTTTTAATATTTTTTTAATATTCTTTTAATATTCTTTTAATATTTTTTTAATATTTTTCCGAATATGTTTTTAGGATATTTCATTTATTCCTAATTTTTGATATAAAAAAATATTTTATGAACCTATTTATTGCATTAGTTTAAAATTAATTTAATAAAATTTTATTTATGGAGTCCTTTTTATGGCTGAAGAAGAAATAAATGAAGAAGAATTAAATCAAGAACAAATTGAAGATGATGAAGAAAGCTTACCTTTCGCTAAAGCTGAAGTTGTTCGTTTAATGAAAGCTAATCTCGATAGCGATAAAATGATTAGGGAAAGAGTAAAAGTTGAAATGAATAAATTTTTAGGAGATATCTTAAAACAAGTTTGTCAACAACTCAATGAATACCCTTATACCACTATTGAGTATGAAATGCTTAAAGAGTCAACCTATCCATACACTAATATTAAAAGAATCAATCAAGAAAAAGAAAGAATTTTATTACATTTAAATGCTATTAAAGCTGATTGTGATGCATTAGCTATGGATGTTCAAAAAACTCTTAAATTAAAAGACGTAGTAGATGAAGATGAATTTACTCCATTATCAATGGCTAAAACCGAAGATGATGAAGAAATAGAAGAATAATTCTTCTATTTTTACTTTTTTTATTTTTTTATAAGTTTTTAACTTATTTTTTTTATTTAATTTTAAAATTATTTTCAATTTTATTTTTAATTGAATGCTATTTTTTTTTAAATTTTTAAATTATTTTCAATTTTATTTTTAATTGTGCGCTATTTTTTTTTAAATTTTTAAATTATTTTCAATTTTTATTTTTAATTGGGTGCTATTTTTTTTAAATTTTTAAACTATTTTCAATTTTTATTTTTGATTGTGCGCTATTTTTTTTTAAATTTTTAAAATATTTTTAACAGATTTCTTTTTTATTATCTTATTTGAATTTTAAATTATTCGTCGTCCTCAATAACTGTAAAACCTGTTTTTAAGTGTTTTAACTCCTCTTCACTTAGTTCTTCAGTTTTAGCACGGACGTCCATGATTTTACTTTGTCCAAATGGATCTTCTATAAGAAGTAAGGTTTCCATTTCTCCGTTCAATACTTTATTGATGTCTGCAAGAACCTTTTTTCCGTTTTCCTGGGATAGGTCGTCCTGAAAAATGTTTAATGCTCTTTCGGTAGCTGCCTTAAATCTTACCAAAACCCCTTCAACATTTGAAATGTACCCTTCTGATTTTGGACCTGGTTCTACCTTGATTCCGATTTCTGGAAGTGAAACTGTAGCGCTTTGGGATCTGACCACTCTGGAATCCAATGATTTTGGAGTAATGATTAGGCTATGTTTTGCAGGGTCTTTCTGTTCTGTAACTATGATGTCGTTATGTCTGAATCCACAGTTTTCACATTGGATTGTTGATTCTACAATCTCTCCAAAATAAGCCAATTCATGAGTTTGAGTTAAATAATTTGCAGTGTTTTTTCCACCGCAGACTGGACAGTCGATTTTCATTGTTGCATTTTGTCCTGTAATAATATCATCCTTATCTGCCATAATAATCACTTAAAACTTTTTTATGATTTAATTAATTGTTTTTTTAGTTTTTTTTAAATTAAATTCTTAAATTTTGATTTAATTAGTTTTTTACTTTTTTTAAATTAAATCCTTTAAATTTCTTGATTTTATTGAATTTAAAATTTACTTTAATAGTTTTATTCCTTTTTATATAAAAATCCATTTGTGTCCAAATCTTCTTTTATCTTTTCAATTGTTTCCTTATTTATTGCACAAATCATGTTTTCCCTATATTCTGTTAGACTATAAAGCTTTTTCAATTCATTTCTCTTTTCTTCGTGCTTGTTAAGGCTATTTGTGAACCTATTGAATTCATCTATGTCACTAACATTAATCTGCCTTATCAATGGTTCCTTAAAGCCTTTGATTGGATATGAAACATATTTTATTGTTGCCCCATATTTTGTTATTATGATTTTAGCTATTTCATCCAATTGCTCAACTGTATTTTTTAGCTGAATGATGTCACAGGTTTCATTTATCTCTGATAGCATGCGTTTTACGGTTTTTTTAACTGTTGTGCTGTTAATCACCTTGACATTATTGTTTTCAGCTTCCTGAACGAGATAATCATGAATTATTCTATTTTCCTTAAAGTAATCTAATTGCTTGCCCCCTCTTCCGATTTCGGTGGCTCTTTTTACAAAACGATCCTTATGTCTTTTCTCATCTGAACTTAGGATAAAGAAATGAACGGAAGCCTTGTCCTTGAATTTATCCAAATCTATAAGTCCTGGAATAAGATGAACTCCTTCTATTATTATGTCGTCCTTGTCCTTTATTGCCCTATCTATTACCTTTTCTATAGCTGGAACGACAAAGGAAGCGTGTTCCTCAAAACCTGCATTGATTAGGGCTTCTTTAGTATTGAAATTCTTTTGATTTCTAAGTGTTGTATATGCATTATAGGAGGATTTGTGTAAAGCGGGAGCATAATCATTTCCTATTATTCCTCTAACAACCTCTCTTATAAAATCTGTTTCCATTAAATGCTTTATATTAAGTGTTTTTGCAAGTTCTGCAGCTGCAGTTGATTTGCCTATTCCTGAAGCACTTCCTATAAGGATTACATATGGTTTCATCTTTTCCCCTCTTGTTTATTTGAGATTATAAATTTTACATTTCTTTTATGGTTTTTTGAAAAATTTCCTATTTATTTAATTTTTTTTTCAAATCTTTAATTAATATATTATTTTTATCAATATAACCAAAGTTAGAATGCTTATATTTATTACAATGCTCTTTTCCACAAAGTTCATGTATATATTTTCCGCAATCTTTACAAAAAAAATTCGAATTTGTTTTTGTTTTGCATTCATTACAAATAATATTTGATTTTTCTATGAATTCATCTAGACTTAAATTTATTTCTTTATCAGAGATCGGAAGAGCACACGTCT
>NZ_CALCYR010000079.1 GCF_937906425.1 uncultured Methanobrevibacter sp.
TGTAAAATTCAATTTACACAAAAATTTTTAAGAAATAATAAAGTTTATGTGAAATTTAATTAACAAACTTCCTTTAATGAATTAGTTTTTTAAATAAAATAAATAAACTATTAAAAACATATAATTAATAATTAAGCATGAATAAAAAAAAATTAAAAAAATTAAAAAAATTAATTTAATAAAACAATTACGAGGTTTTTTCATGGATTATGACATAATATACATCGGAAGCGGTAATGCATCATGGCAAGGTGCCAGATTCTTAAGAAAGGAAGGCTTAAAAATACTTATCGTAGAGGAAAGCCTTTATGGAGGAACCTGTGCAAACAGAGGATGCAACTCAAAGGCATTGCTGGATGCACCTTATGAAATCAAGGCATTGACAGACAACTTTGAGGGAGTTGGAAAGTCCGGAAACTTTGAGGTCAACTGGCCGGAGCTCATGAAATTCAAGCAAAAACGTATTGCAAACATGTCAAAGTTCCTTGATGGCAAGTTTGATGAATATGACCTTGATGTAGCCCATGGAAAGGGAGTTATCCTTGACAAGCATACCGTACAGGTTGGGGATAAAAAATACAGCACAGAAAAAATTGTAATCTCAACAGGTTTAAAACCTATAATTCCAGATATTCCGGGTAAGGAATACCTGCATGACAGCACTGACTTTTTGGACATTGCAGAGCTTCCAAAACATACAATAATAATCGGTGCAGGATTTGTTGGAATGGAATTTGCATCAATACTTGCAGAGGCAGGACTTAGTGCTGATGTGATAATAAGGGGAAATATGGCCTTGAAATACTTCCACCAACCCTATGTGCAAAAGGTAATCGAAATCCTTAAGGAAAAGAATATCCGTTTCCATTTCAATGAAACAGTTAAGGAAGTCCTTTTAAATGATATTGAAATTGAAAATCCGGAAGAGAGAATCCTCAATGTTGAAAATGGAATGAACAGTGACACTGAATTAAGAGATCCTGACGCAAAAGTTGACAACAAGCCATATGAAAATGGATTTATCCTAAACTGTGAAAGCGGACTTAGCCTAAGCGGAGACTATGTGATTTCCGCAATCGGAAGGGAAGCGAATGTTGAGGGAATAGGTCTTGAAAACGTAGGGCTTGAAAGTACAAGACAGGGAATCAAGGTAAACGGACACCTTCAAACTGAAGTTGAAAACATCTATGCTTCAGGGGATGTTGCAGACAGCGGAATTGCAAAGCTGGTGACAGTTGCAATACACCAATCCAAATACCTTGCAAAGGAACTTTTAGGCGAAGCTGATGAAATAGAGTATCCTGTTGTGCCTGCTGTTGCATATACAATTCCTAGAATAGCTACAGTAGGTGTTCCTGCATACATTGCAGAGGAAAGCGATGAATATGAGGTTCATCAGATAAGATATGGAAATTCATATTCCCTTGAGCTTAAAAACGACACCACAGCAGAGGCCAAGGTAATTGTTGATAGGGATTTAAACATTGTTGGAGCTGAAATATATGCAGCAGATGCTGAGAATGTTGCAAACATGTTTACATTCATAATCAATAAGAAGATAAGCCTTGAAGAATTGGATGAAATGATTTATGCATTCCCTTCAAGCAGTTCTGTATGTTTGTACAAATTACATAATATACATTATGACCTTTAACTTTGGTTTTTAATTGATAAACTTAATTAGATTTCAATAACAGTTAAAAATCATTAATTTTTTATTTTTTTCAAATGCCAATTCTCAAAATTTTATTGAAAGTTTTGAAAAAAGACTATGCTTTTAAAAAAATAACTATACATTTTACAAAGCTTTATAAGTAATCATGTTATATTTTTAGTAAAAAGTAAAAAATTTTAGTAAAAAGTAAAAAATTTAGTAAAAAGTAAAAAATTTAGTAAAAAGTAAAAAATTTAGTAAAAACCTAATTTTAGTAAAAACCTAATAATTTTAGTAAAAACCTAAAAATTAAATTATAAAAATCAAAAAACTAATTTCTATTTTTAAAGGGGTGAAAATTTGGATTTTAGTATAAAAGACTTCAATGTAAGAATCAGAACAATAAAATTAAGCGAAGTGATTATCCTTTATATTGTATCGCATATATTAGCCGCAATAATCATAAGCCATCTTGGCATTAATGATGAAAATATAAATACAATCATATTCGATTCAATCATTATGGTCTATTTTTTAATAGCTTCCATAGGATCCAGAGGCATGAAGGAGGATTTCCACAGCATCTTCGAATTGGGAAATTCATTTAGAATATTGGGATTATCTTTAATGTATTTTCTTTTTTGTCAATCACTGCTGATGTTTCTATCAAGTGCAGGACTTTACTTTACAATAAAATCACCAATATTTTTGAATTCATTCCAGATTTTTGGAAATTCCGCCCATCATTATATGGCATCAGGAAATGGATTGGAAAATCCTGCAAATATTTTATTGTATTTTATAGCAATAGTGATAGTTGCACCTATTTCTGAAGAATTGCTATTTAGAGTGAGCTTATTTAATGGACTGAAGAAATGGAAGGGCTCAGTCTTTGCAGTTATTGTATCTTCACTAATATTCGGTATTGGCCATTTTTATGGAGATGGTCCTTTGACACATGTAATGACTGCAAGCCTCTTTGGAATGCTAATGTGCATATTCTTCATGAGACATGACAATGTATTCATGAATATTGCTGTTCATTCAATTGGAAACTTTTTAGTATTTTTAGGGGAATTTACTCCATTTTTAAAAATTTTGACTATCAGCCCAATAAGTACAATTACTTTCTATTTAACAATGTTTTCAGCAGTTTTCGTACCTGCTTACATTATTTATTATGCAGTAAAATTTGACAAAAAGAAGGCCATCGGAAGATAATTGAAAAAAAAAGAAATTATTTTTAGTCTAATTGACTTTAAATAATTCTTTTTAAAAAAAAAGAAACAAACAAAAACTAATTTTCATCTACTTTTATTATTTTTAAAAACTAATTTTCATCCATGTTTATTATTTATAAAAACTAATTTTCATCTACTTTTATTATTTTTAAAAACTAATTTTCATCCACGTTTATTATTTATAAAAACTAATTTTCATCTACTTTTATTATTTTTAAATTATATTTAAAACAAAAATTCACTATAAGTACTGAGTGCCTGCTGAGTGATTTGGATTATAAATATATT
>NZ_CALCYR010000080.1 GCF_937906425.1 uncultured Methanobrevibacter sp.
ACACTCTTTCCCTACACGACGCTCTTCCGATCTTTTAAGTAAGCACTAATTCCATTTACAATTAAAAGAACACCTAAAATCATTGTAAGCAATATTGGTTGGTTTGAAGCGTAAATCGCTAGGAATATAACAACGACACCTAGAACTATGTTAATAAATGAAGTTGCTCTGCTCATAATTGAAACTCCAATTAATCCAACAATACCTAAAACGATTAACATGAATCCGACTATATAGAATTGAAGTCCTATTAAGAAGGATACTGCATTAATTGCGAATATGAATAATATTCCAATGATAATCATTATCAGTCCAATAATACCGCTTGCCAATGATATTGCATCGGAAACCTCTCTGGTTGAAAAAGCGGTAAAGAGAAGTCCTGCACCGAATAGCAATACACAAACACCAATGATTATGGAAATTAATTCTGAACTAAACATTGGGAAAAATATGAAGATTAAACCTAATATTATAGAAATTATTGCTATGACCTTGTTGTTTTCCATCTTTTCACCTCGAATTTTTTTTTAATTAAATAATTATTTAGATTTTATCTTATATATAATTTTAAACAATTTTTATATTTAATCTTTTTAACGGAGGGTTTTTGACTATTTTTTCACTATTTTTTTATTTTTAAGTATTTTAGATTAATTATTTAAATAATAAGATTAATAATCTTAAACAAGTTAAAAAATTCATTTGTGATATTATGGATAATTTTGAAGAAATCATAAATACAAGGCGTAGCATAAGGGTATACACTTCTCAAATGGTTGAAGATGAAAAGATTGAAAAGATCTTAAGGGCTGGAATGCAGGCTCCCGGAAGCAGGCTTGGTGCTGAACCTTGGGAATTTTTGGTAATTAAAAATAGGGAAACCTTGGATAAGCTTGCTGAGATTAAACCAAGACTTTCCACAGCTCCTGTAGCTATTGTTCTTATTGCAAATATTGAAAGGGCATTTTATAAAGGAGTTTGGCAACAGGATATGAGTGCAGCAGCTGAAAATATGCTTCTTGAAGCATGTTATTTAGGTTTAGGCGGATTATGGAATGGTGTTGCTCCTGAAGAGGAAAGAATGGCTAAAATAGCTGAAATCATTGGTATAGATGACAATGAGAATTTAAAACCATTTTGTATTATCAGTCTCGGATATCCTGCTGACGGTTATGAAAATAAGTTTTTAGACAAATTTGATGAATCCAGAATTCATTATGAGACTTATTAGTCTTTAATTATCTTTAAATGCTTATTTAACTTTATTATTTATCTCTTAAGTTTTTATTCTAATTATTTTGGTGAAATAAATGAAACATGATTTTGATTCTATCGTAAATAGAAAAAACACAAACAGCCTTAAATGGGATCTGTTTAATGATGAGATTCCTATGTGGGTTGCAGATATGGACTTTAAGGCGGCTCCAAAGATTTATGAAGAAGTTAACAAAAGGGCTCAACAGGATGTTTACGGCTATTCCATTGTTCCTGATGAGTATTTTGACAGTTATATTAATTGGTGGAAAAAGTATGGGCTTGAAATGAAAAGGGAGAACTTATTGTTTTCCATAAGTGTCATGCCTGCCATTACAAGTATTATTCGTGCATTCACTTCAATTGGAGATAAGATTTTGCTTCAAAGTCCCGTTTATCATGTATTTTATCATGTTATTGAAAACAATAATCGTGAGGTAGTTGAAAATCAACTGATCTATAATAATTCTACTGATGATGTTGATTTAGCTTATACTATTGATTTTGAGGATTTGGAGAAAAAACTCTCTGATGATGATACTAAAATGATGTTGTTGTGCAATCCTCACAATCCTGTTGGGAAGATTTGGAAAAGGGAGGATTTAATTAAAATCGCTGATTTATGTGAAAAGCATGATGTTATATTGGTTTCTGATGAGATTCACTGCGATTTGACAGATCCTGGGGAAACTTATATTCCTTTGGCAAGTGTAAGTGATTATAAAAATGTTTTTACCACACTTTCTCCAAGCAAAACCTTTAATATTGCAGGACTTCAAAATGCAGTTGTTTTTACAGAAAATGAGGAATTCTATGAATTGCTTTCACAACAGTTAACAAGTGATTTCTTCTCACAATCAAATATTTTTGCTATTGACTGTGCAATTGCAGCATATGAAAGCGAGGATTGGTTAAATGAATTGAGGGAATATCTTTTTGAAAATAAAAAATTGGTCAATTCATTTTTAAGTGAAAATATTCCTGAAATAAAATTGGTTCCTGCAAATGCAACTTATCTTCTTTGGTTGGATTGTGAAGCTTTAAACAGTGATTCAAACACTGTTTCAACCTTTTTAAGAGAAAAAGTAGGATTGTTTTTATCTCCAGGCTGTCAGTTTGGAAGTGGAGGCGACAATTTTTTAAGACTTAATATTGCATGTCCAAGGGAAATCTTGGAAGAAGGATTAAATGCCTTAAAAGAAGGAATAAGATTATTTTTAGAAAAATAGCTTTTGCTTAGTTGATTCCTTTTCTTCTTTTTTTAGTTTTAAAAATAGCTTATTTTATTTATTAATTTATTTATTTATTTATTCTTTTTTTTGTTTAAAAATAGCTTATTAGTTAAAAACAGAATTATTTTAATGAAAAAAAGTATTAAAAGAAATTATAAAATTTCTTCTAAATATTCATCTATGTGTTGGAGTGCTTCTTTTAACTGTTTTCCACTAAATCCATGGCCTCCTCCCTTAATTATATTTAATTTGGAATTTTTATAAGTCTCATTTGCTTTAATGGAGTATTCCAATGGGACCAAATAATCTCGGTCTCCATGATTTATGAGAACTTTCTTATCATATTGTTTAATTATTTCATAAGAATCAACATCCCATATGTCACTAACATATTTGGGACCTATAAAAATCCAATTGTGGTAGAAAAATTCATCAGGAACATTGTCTTTGGATTTAAAGGTATGGTGGACATCATCTCTAATATTGAATGCAGGATAATTAAGTATTACTCCTTCAATATCATTTTGGACTTTAACTGAAAGGAGTGCTGTAACCAATCCGCCCTGACTTTCACCTATTAAGATAATTTTTGATAGATTGATTTCCTTAGTTTGTTTAAAATAATTTACAACAGAGTTTAAATCATCAACTTCTGTTAAAACAGACATTTCTGTTGTTTTTCCATCACTTTTTGAATATCTTCCACCACCCATGAAGTCAAATAAGAATATTCCCATATTTTTATCCAAGAAATATTTGATGTATTTTTCTCCTGTGCTATGGTTTGATCCAAGTACATGGGAATAGATTACAAGGGGAATTTCCTCTTTAAGGTCATATTCCTCTGGAAGGTATAATTCTCCCCAAATTCTTTTTTTATCCCGATTTATGAAAATTTCTTTTCTTAAAAATCCTTTATTTTTATTAAAAGTCATATTAACATCTAAATATTTTTTTAATTTAAAAATCCTTTATTTTTATTAAAAGTCATATTAACATCTAAATATTTTTTTATTTTGAATTTTGGTCTTTTTTTAAGAAATTGGATAAGATTATATTTATTCTAAAAGTTCCTTCCAAGCGGCTTCCTTAAAACCGGTTAAAGCACCATCATCAGTTACAATGATAGGTCTTTTTACTAACATTCCATCACTTGCCAGCAATTTTAACTGTTCTTCTTCGCTCATGTCTGCCAATTTATCTTTTAAGCCCATGGATCTGTAGACCATTCCGCTTGTGTTGAAGAATCTTTTTAATGGAAGTCCACTTTTTTCATACCATTCCTTAAGTTCATCGTAGTTAGGATTGTCTGCCACAATGTCCTTTTCCTCATATTCGTATCCGTTTTCGTCTAACCATTTTTTTGCTTTTTTACAAGTTGTGCATTTAGGATAATGTACAAATAACATTTTAAAACCTCTTTACTTTAAAAATTAGTTTTTTTAAATTTTGGCAATTCAACAACTAATTTTTTAAATTCATTCTTATTAATTTAATATTTATTTTGTTTTTCAAAATATTTTAAATTGTTTATTTGGATTTAACCAATGTTTTTTTTAATTGTTTTCTTAACTCAATTTTTAATTTTGTTTAATTGTTTTTTTAATTAAGTATTTATTATTATTTTTTAAATTTAAGTTAACTTAGTGAAATTTAGTGAAATTTAGTGAAACTTAGTAAAAGTTAGTAAAAGTTAGTAAAAATTATTAAATTAAGTAAAATTTAAATACTTTGTTTAAAAATTTAATACTAATTAAGTTTAATTAAAGTGATATTATGAGTACATTGGTTGTATATTATTCAAGAACAGATGTAACAAAGAAACTTGCTGAAGCTATTCAATCCAAATTAAATTGTGATATTGAAGAAATTGTTTCTAAAGTCAATTATCAAGGTAAAATAGGTTTTGCACGTGGTGGAAAGGATGCTATCTCTGAAAAGATTGTTGATTTGGAAGATTTAAAATTTGACCCTGCAGATTATGATTTGGTTTATTTAGGAGTTCCTGTTTGGGCAAGTAAAGCTGCAAATCCTATGATTTCCTACATTAAACAAAATGAAGGCAAATTCAATAATGTTAAATTCTTTGCAACAGCAGGCGGCAGCGGATTTGAAGGAACCTTTAAGCAAATGGAAGAGTATGTTGGAAAAGCACCTTTAAAAACATTGTCATTAACTACCAAGGAAGTTAAAAAAGACCTCTTTGAAAGTGCTTTGGACCAATTTTTAGAATAATATTGATTTTTTATTTTTATAATTTAAAATCTTGTTAATTTATTTTTAAAATTTCTTTTTTTAATTCATTAACAAGTTTTTTAATGAAGTTAATAAAATTAAATAGAAATATTTATATTGTTTGAAACAATTAAAAGTAAATTATATGTTAAAATTTTTGATTGTTCAATCAAATTTAACAATTTTTAATCTACTTAACTTTTAAGGTGAAATAATGTCAATTTATGATTTTGAAGTTAAAGACACCGAAGGAAACATGGTTTCTCTCAGTGAATACAAGGACAAAGTTTTATTGATTGTTAATTCCGCTACCAAATGTGGTTTTACTCCTCAATATAATGAATTAACTGAAATTTTCAATGAATTTAAAGATGATGGATTTCTTATTTTAGACTTCCCATGCAATCAGTTTGGTAAACAAGCTCCTGGTACTGGTGAAGAAATTGCAGAAACCTGCCGTTCAAAATATTTGGTCCCTTATCCTATATTTGAAAAAATTGAGGTAAATGGTGAAAATGAAGAGCCATTATACACTTATCTAAAAGAAGAACAACCATTTAAAGACATTACTGGTGATGGAGCTAGGAAATTGAAAATGGTTATTAAAATGATGGATAGGAATTATAAGGACAATAATGACATCAAATGGAACTTTACTAAATTTTTAGTTGATCGTGAAGGTAATGTTGTACAAAGATTTGAACCAACTGAAAGTTTAGACGATGTAAAAGCAAGAGTTAAAGAATTATTATAATTCTTTTCCTTATTTTTTTCTTTTTTATGATATTTTTTATTCTTTATTTTTAAGCTCTTTTAAAAATAATTAAGGTTTTGTAATCTTTAATACTGCTTATTTTGAATTTTATTCTTTTTTAAAAAATTAATTAAGGTTTTGAATCTTTAATATTGCTTATTTTGAATTTTATTCTTTTTTAAAAATTAATTATGGATTTTGTAATCTTTATATATCACTTATTTTAAAATATAATTAGAATTTAAATCAGTGGGGATAATATGGAGAATGGTTTTGATATTCAGGAATATTTGGCTAATGGTGCTGAAAACATCATTAAAAATGCAATTTCTGCCACATTTAAAAATCCAAAAGAAACACTATTTTTAAGCAAATTTATCAAAAACAGCAGAAAAGCTTCCAATATTAGAAAATCATATTCCAAAAAGGGTACAAACATCCCTGCATTTTTAATAGCAAGTATTACAAGCAGCTGTAATCTGCACTGTACCGGTTGCTACTCAAGGGCAAATGAAATCTGCAGTGATGATGAGCCACAGAATCAGCTTAGTGGAGATGATTGGGAGGATATATTCGAGCAATCAAAGGATTTAGGCATTAATTTCATAGTTCTTGCAGGTGGAGAACCCTTAATGAGAGAGGATGTAATTCTAAAAGCTTGCAAATTCCCAGAAATTTTGTTTCCAGTATTTACCAACGGAACCTTGCTCAGCAATTATTATTTTGACTTGATTGACAAAAACAGAAACATCATTCCAATTTTATCCATTGAAGGAGACGCGGAAAGGACAGATTCAAGAAGGGGGATTGGAATTTACAGCCAATTGATTGAGTCAATGAATTACATGAGGGACAATAATCTAATATTCGGATCTTCAATCACACTTACAAGTGAAAATTTGGATTATGCCTTTTCAGATGAATTTATTAGCAAATTGATTGATTTAGGTTCTAAAGTATTGTTCTTTATAGAGTTTGTTCCAATTGATGAAAATGCAAGAGACTTGACCTTATCCGACCAGCAAAGGGATTATAGCTTGGAAAAAATTGATGAAATACGTGAAAAATATCCTGATATCTTATTTATGTCATTTCCGGGAGATGAACGGGAAAGTGGAGGTTGCCTTGCAGCAGGCAGGGGATTTTTCCACATAAACTCACATGGCGGTGCAGAACCTTGTCCCGCTTCACCTTATTCTAATCTTAACGTTAAGGAAAATTCAATTCTTGAAGTATTGGAATCAAGATTCTTTAAAGCCTTAAGGGAAAATAATCTCCTGATGGAACATCATGAGGGGGCTTGTGTATTGTTTGAACACGAAAAAGAGGTTAAAGAATTGTTAAATGAAAAATAGGATTATCTAATCAAATATAAAAAATTAAGAAAATTAAAAAAAATTAAGAAAAATATAAAAAATTAAGAAAAATATAAAAAATTAAGAAAATTAAAAAAAATTAAGAAAATTAAAAAAAATTAAGATAAAATTAAAAATTAAGAAAATTAAAAAAAATTAAGAAAATTAAAAAAATTAGTAAAAAATTAAAACAAAAAATATAAACAAATAAATCCCTAAAAAAAGAAAAAATACTTATTATTTTTTATCTTTAAAAAGGAGTAATCCCTTATTTTTTCCTTAAAAAAAGAAAAATAGTATTATTTTTTAACAACTACTTTTCCGCTTTTGGAGATTGCCTTATAGCTATTGTCTCCTGCAAATTTCACTGTGTACTTGTAAGTTCCTTTTTTGTTAATTTTTACTTTAATTGTTGCAATACCTTTTGAATTGGTTTTTGCTTGATAAGTCTTTTTATTAACTGTTAAAGTAATTTTTTTGCTTGAAATAGCTTTTCCGGAAGATTTTAGACTAATCTTGATTGCTTTGGTCTTTTTGACTTTAGCTGTAGCTTTAGGCGCAGTTATTGTACTTGCTTTTTTTGTTACAGTAATCTTTGCATTATTAATGCTTGCCTTATAATCCTCGTCACCTAAATATGATAGGACAATATAATAGCTTCCAGCAGTGCTGTATTTAACTTTAAGACTTCCAGTTCCCTTTGAGTCGGTACTTATTTTATTGTTTGCTCCATTTATGATTATGTTTACTCCCTTATTTGCTATAGGGTCTCCATTGGAATCTGTTAACTTGAACTTTAAGGTTCCGCTGTCTCCAACTTTAAGATTTAGATTGGAAACTTCGATGGTGGAATTCAATGCTCTTTAATTTTTTCTTTTTCTATTGAAATCTTCTCTACATTGATGTTTGAACTATTTATTGATTCAATGAAGTTATTGATATTATATAAAAAAATATTGCTTATTGTAATGTTTTCAGTATTGTTTATGATGATTGGATCAAATAGGAAATCCTGAGGGTCATATTCTGAAACATTGCTTTTTGCTCCAATCCATGTGAATGTGAGATTTTCAAGTTTAACATTTGCTGCATCTACATAAACACCAAATGGATTATATAATTTTGTTGCAATGTAATAAAAGTCATTTGTAAATGAAAAACCACTTATTATGGTTCCTTCAGCTTCTGGGGAAATGTAGAATATTCCGTTAGTGCCAGGGCCAGTTCCATATTTCATTGCATGGGTGTGGTGAGGACAAACTCCTACACTTGTATCTGGGCTTGCAATGATTGTTAATGTTTTGTTTATCATGAAATGGCAGTGTACAAAGTTTCCTTCAAGAACAATTATGTCTCCAGGACTTGCTTGGTCAATTACAGGTTGTACGGTTGGTTTTTGAACTTGATTAGGATTTTCAGGATCTGGTGATACATACCATGTTTTTGGCCTTGTTGTATTTTCACTGCAGCAGTCTTCATCTGTGTTTGTTATGTTGTCATCTTCATCACAGCAGTCTTCTGTTGAATTTGTGATTGTTTCTGTATTTTTGATTTCACTTTCATTTTCATCAGCACAACAGTTTTCAGAACCTGTGTCTGTATTAGGTTGATTAGAATCATTCACATTGTCGGAAATTATCCCATTATCAATTTCATCGATTGATTCATTTATGTCATCCGAATCCACTGCGGAAACACTTCCTATTATTGTGAAAAGTGAAATTAGAATTAATAATGTGATTATAATCTTTTTATTCATTTTCTTCACCAATTTAGTTTTTTCGTTATATATTTATTAACAATTGTTATATAAATATTTATAGAATATGAATAATTGTTTTTCAGAATATTTATTTTTCAGAATATTTATTTTTCAGATTATTTATTTTTCAGAATATTTATTTTTCAGAATATTTATTTTTCAGGGGATTTTATTTTTTTGTAGTTATTACTTTCCATTTTTTAAAAATAGCAAAGTTTTAAATAAATTATCCTAGTTATTATAACTTATGAACATATATAAAAGATTGATGATTTATTTGATTGGTCTATTCGTAATGACTGTAGGGATAGCATTCAGTATTAATTCAAATTTAGGAGTTTCTCCAGTAAGTACAATTCCCTACACCCTAACAGTTGTTTGGGGAATTGAAATAGGCTTGGCTACAATCATATTTCACTGTTTCCTGGTTGGATTGCAGATATTGCTTTTAAGAAAGGATTTTGATTTAAGGGACTTGCTGCAGATTCCTGTTGGAATAATTTTCGGTTATTTTACTTCATTCAGTGTAGGATTGATGAATTTTATTCCTCCAAGCGATTCATTAATGATTTCATTGATTTATATGTTAATAAGTATTGTGCTGATTGCATTTGGAATATTTCTATATGTTCCTCCAAAACTCATTAATTTGGCTGGTGAAGGTGCAATGCTTGCAATTTCCACAGTTACAAAGGTGGAATTTTCCAAGGTAAAGGTGGCTTTTGACGTTACAATGGTGGTCATATCATTCATTACATGCATGTTTATGATTCATTCATTTGGCAGTGTTGGAATAGGCACTGTAATTTCAGCTGTTTTGGTAGGCACAGTATTGAAATGCATTATAAAGATTTTTGAATATTTTAAGGATTATAATCCTATTGTAAAAGGATTTTAATTCTTTTTAGTATTTTCACTATTTTTCACTATTTTTTACTATTTTTTACTATTTTTTACTATTTTTTTATTCTTCTACTCTTTTTTGCTATTTTTAAGTTTTTTCTCTTTATTATAAATTATTTTTTTGTTCAATTTTTAATTTAAAATTTATAGATTGTTATTATTTTTTTTATTCATTTTGACTTCTGTTTAATTTTTTTTAGAAAAAAGCATATACTATTAAAATCTATTATTATATATTTTATTTAATATGTTCTTTTAAATATTAATTTCAGGAGTTAAAATCATGAAAAAATTCTTAGATATTAATGGCATTCAAATCTGTGTAGATGATACTGAAACTGGCAATGAGGCAATTTTATTATTTCATGGATTAACTGGAAGTAAGGATGGTATGTATCCTTTAAGAGATATGTTAAAAGATGATTATCGCGTAATTACAGTTGATACAAGGGGTCATGGTGAATCAACACGTCCTAAGGAATATACTCTTGATGATCATGCAAAAGATGCACACGAAATCATTAAGGCATTAGATTTGGAAAAGGCAAATGTTTTAGGTTATTCTATGGGTTCATATGTTGCTTTAAGAACTGCTGAGTTTGGATGTGATGATATTGATCACTTGATTTTATTGTGTACCAAACCAAGCGGTGCAACTTCATCTGTTGCAAGACTTTTAAAGGAAGCCAATCTTGACATTACTCAAGTAAGTGCTGAAGAAATGATGAGGGTAATTTTAAAGGCCAGTGTAGCTCCACAAACTCTTGAATTGATTCAAAGCGGTGCAATTGATTTGGAAGAGATGATGAAAGGTGATGAGTCTCTTCAACTTTCAGAAGAGGAAAAGGCTATAGAGGATGCATCTCTTGCTAATTTTGATAATTCCAAGGATTATGATAAGGTTAGCTGTAAAACCCTTGTTATTGGTGCGGAATATGATGGAATTAATCCTTCAGAATTAGGTCGTGAAGTGGCTAATGGTATTGAAGGGGCTCAATTTGAGTTAATTAATGATGCTGGACATATGGTGCTTATGGAAAAGCCAGAAGAATTGATGGGTATTATTAAAAAGTTCTTAAAAGACTAAAACTATTATTTTTATTCATTTTTTTATTCTATTTTTTCCTATTTTTCCTATTGTTTTATTTTTTTATCCTATTTTTTATCTTATTTTTTTAAAAAAGAGATTTACTTATTTTTTTTTAAAAAAATAAGTAATTTTATGGATTTATAATTATTTTTCTAATTATAAAGTTAATTTTATTGATAATGTTGAAAAGCCAGCTTCTATTTCAGAACTTACTGATAATTGATGGAATTTAGGAAATGACTTTTTAACATGTTCTAATATTCTAAAGTCAATATAAATTTCAGTTACATAGAATTCAAAGCCGTCTGTAAAGAAATAAGTTGCTTTTCTACATTTAAGCTGGGATCCATAAAAGAAGTCTTCAAGTCTGTTATGTAGATTGTAAGTTTCTTCCTTGCTTAACTTTTTTCCATTGATATAATCAATAATGTCGTTTTCCAAGCCTTCCTCTATTGGATAAAGTCTTAATTCATTTTCCATTTCTTCCAATTCTTTAAGTAATTCTTCTTGATTTAATTCAACCATTTTATCCCTGTAATAATTAATAATAAATAAATTTAAAAAATAAAGTTTTAGATTTAATTTAAAATTGAAATTCAATTTTAAATGTTTAAAAGAATTTTAATTTATGTTTAGAAATTCAATTTTAAAAGTTAAAAAAAATTTAGAGAAAAAATAATTAATATTTTTCTCTATTTGTATAATTTACTATTTTAGAATTTGATTAGTCATTTAAATGTATAATTTGCTTATTTTTGAATTTGATTCGTCATTTAAATGTATAATTTGCTTATTTTTGAATTTGATTAGTCATTTAAATGTATAATTTACTATTTTTGAATTTGATTAGTCATTTAAACAAATTTGAATTATCTATTTGAAAAAATATTTCTAATTTTATTTCATTTGTCCAAATAGACCTCTCATAATTCCTTTAGTTACTTCCCTTGCAGCTGTGTTTGCAACGGTTGTAGCAACCTTTTCCAAGTCACTGTTTTTGTATTTGGACTTTTTGCCTGTACTTTGCCCGGCCATTCCACCTAAAGCAATTCCAATAACGTCATCTATTCCAAAGCCTCCTCCTTGTTGAGTATTTGCTTGTTTTGGGGCTTGTTTTTTAGCCTGTGGAGCACTTTGTGGTTCTTGAACTTGTTTTGGAACTTCTCTAATTGGAGCCTCTTGAGGAATTTCAGTTTCAATGTTTGGATTGTTGTCAATCTTGTTCAATAGGATTTCATACGCAGATTCCCTGTCTACAGCATTAAGGTATTTATCCTTTAGGGAAGAGATATTTATGATTTCGCTGCGGTATGAGTCTTCAATAGCTCCAATAAAACTTTGAGGAGGTAAAATGTCTACTTTTTCCACAATTCCAGGAACACCGTTCTCATCAAGAACAGAAACCAATGCTTCACCAATTCCTAAATTGGAAATGACTTCCTCAGTTTTAAATTCAGGGTTTGGTCTAAAGGTTTCTGCAGCAACCTTAACTGCCTTTTGGTCTTTAGGTGTAAAAGCGCGTAAGGCATGTTGGATTCTATTACCTAGTTGTGCTAAAATGTCATCAGGTATGTCTGAAGGGCTTTGTGAAATGAAATATAATCCAACTCCTTTTGAACGAATCAATCTGACGATTTGCTCAACCTTTTTCTGGAATGCAGGATTCATGTCATCAAACAATAAGTGAGCCTCATCAAAGAAGAATACGAACTTAGGCTTGTCCATATCACCTACTTCAGGTAAGTTTTCATATAAGCTTGATAACATCCATAAAAGGAATGTTGAGTATAATTCAGGGGCCAATGATAGTTTTGTTGAGTCCAATATGTTTATGACTCCCTTGCCTTCATCATCACAGTTCATGAAATCGATTAATTCCAAAGCAGGTTCTCCAAAGAACATATTTCCACCTTGTTCTTCAAGGGTGAGCAATGATCTAAGTAAGGTGGTAGCTGATTTTTTAGCTATTGCACCATATTTGGATTCATACTGTTCAGCATTCTCACTTACGTGATTGATCATTGATTTTAAGTCTTTAATATCAATTAAAAGCAATGATTCCTCGTCAGCTACACGGAATACAATGTTCAATACTCCTTCCTGTGCTTCTGTAAGGTTTAATATTTTTGAAAGTAACTGGGGCCCCATTTCAGAAATTGTAACTCTTATAGGCAAACCCTTTTCGCCATATAAATCCCATAATTCAACAGGATAGGATTTGAATTTAAATCCTTTTTCAGCTAAATTGTATTTTTCAACACGTTCTGTGGTTTTAGAACTTGGTTCGCCTAATTTAGAAATTCCTGAAACGTCTCCTTTCATATCTGCCAAAAATACTGGAACGCCCATGTCACTGAATGATTCCGCCAAGATCTTTAGGGTAATTGTTTTACCGGTTCCTGTTGCTCCAGCTATCAATCCATGACGATTTGCAAGTTTGGACAATAAGTATATTTCTTTTTCTTCATTAGCTCCAACTAAAATATTGTTATTAGCATACATAAATACACCTTTGGTTTTTTAAATTTAAACAAATTTAAGAATTTATCAGTTATATGGTATTATATTTTTAATTATATAAAAAGTATATTTAAATGAATTTCATTTTTTATTAAAAATTATATTTGAAATTAATAAAAAATTTAAATTTTAATGAAAATTAAGAATTGAAATAAAATATTATTAAGATTTGTTTTGTTTTTTTATGAAAATTAAGAAATGAAATAAAATATAATAAATTATATAATAGAACAAATGATATATATTAATTAAGATATCTAATTTGATATCAAATTTAGAATTAAATTTACTATTATAAATTTAAATTTTAAAATTAGAAAAATTATTAAATTTTTGAAATTTTTAATTTTAGCTTTTTAAACTTATTAAATTTTTAAAATTATAAAAATTTTCAAAATGAAAATTAACTCATTTGCATTGTTTAGATTATTAAAATTTTTATTCAGGTGATGAAATGTATGAAACTTTAACATACACTGGCGGTATTCACAAAAGTGAAGAGATGAAGGAACTTATAGAGGATTTAGGTGGATTTGTACTCCAATCAAACATTTTACAAATGGAACTTGTATTGAACATGGCAGTTCCTATGGGAGATGTTGAAATTATTGAAGCTAAGGCTAAGGAACTTTTAGGGGAAATCTCTATTGCTCCTATGGCAGGTTCTGAAATAGCCATTGTTTCTCCAACTCTTGCAAGACATCATCTTCCTCACGCTGCTTGCGATATTTCCGAATATCTTAGACGTTATGGTGCCAAGGATAATATGGTTGGTTTGGCACGTGGACACGGTAAAGGTACTGCAGGAATCAGTGAAGAGGAAAAAGCCTTAATTGAAGAGCATGACATAGCTATTTTTGCTCTTGGAAGTTTTAAACAATGTATTATTGAAAAACATTATCTTTATGATGATATTGATATACCTGTAATTGTAACAGGCGCACCTGAAATTGATTTAGAGGACTTGCCTGGTGTTGACGCTTATGTTCCAGGCCTTGGCAGAATCCCTCGCAGATTAAAAAGAGGGGAAAACATAAGGGCTTTAAAACATTTGGTTCAGACTGTTGAAGACCTTTTGGAAAAACGTAAAAAGGAAATAGCACAAGATCCTCCGATTGCACCTTCAATTATGGTTAAAACCGAGATTGAAAATCAGGTTCCTGCAATTAAGGAAGTATTTCACCCAACTCCTGTTACAAGTCAATTGGCAGGATTAAGAGTAAAATTGGATTATGACAAGTATCATGAAGATATTGAAAATGTCATTATCGGTGATAAAAAACTAAAGGACATTGCTGAGATTAGTAAATCACGTTTCTATGATTATATCCGTGTAGAACTTTTAACTGAAAGTTCATTGGTTGAGTTATAATCTTATTTTCTTTATTTTTCAATTCTGAATATTTTAATATTTTTTTGGTCTTGTAGAAACCCCCATTTTACACTTGAAATTACAATTCGATGCAAAAAATTGAAACAACAGCGAATAAGTATCTGGCGTGATTAAACGTAAATTTGACTGAACAAATCACAACAGGAGTTTAATCATGTCCATTAAAGAAACCAAACTCAAAGGATTGATTTGCAACATTTACCGATCAATCTAAATTTCATAAAAACGGAGGGTTTCTACAAAGCCAAATTAAAATTAAAATTAAAATTAAAAAATTAATTAAAAATTAAAAAATTAATTAAAAATTAAAAAATTAATTAAAAATTAAAATTAAAACCAATACAACCCTAATTAAATATCCGACTCAGAAATATTCAATTAACTTAACTTAATTTCAAACTGGCTTTTGCTGTTGCAGTTGCGTATCTGTCGTCTCCTGCAAACTTAGCAGTGAAATTATAAGTTCCTTTCTTATTTAAGCTTATCTTAACAGTAGCAATTCCCTTGGAATTAGTAGTTGCAGTGTAAGACTTTTTATTTACAGTGAAAGTTATCTTCTTACCGCTTACAGGATTTCCTAAACTGGTCTTGAATGTAGCAGTCAAGGTTTTGGTCTTTGCACTTGCCTTATAAGTCTTCTTTGCAGTAGTAAATTTAGGAGGTTCTGGATTTACAGTAATCTTAGCAACTGCAAAGCTTGCATTATACTCATCATCACCTAAGAAACTTACAGCAAAGGTGTATCCTCCCTTAATACCAAGGTTTATTTGTGTTTTTGCACTGCCCTTATCATCAGTTGTGTAATTGTAGACATGACCATTGAATCCTACAAGGATTTCCTTATTTGCCAAAGCCTTGCCTGAAGCGTCAACTAATTGGAATTCAAAGTATTTTCCATTTCTTCCATCAATATTGGTATTGATTGCATTGGTTGTCATGTTTTGACAAACTATCTCTGTAGCAGTCATTTCAGGAATGTTTCCGCCTGATGGAATATTTGCATTTGATCCGTTTATTACAGAGCTTACAACAAATTCAAATGGAGTCATTCCGCTTGCAATTGTATTTCCAATAATCTGAATATCATTTGAAGGAGAGAGAATTCCCCTTTCACTGTCCAATTCAAGGATAGTGATTGATTCAGCAACGACATCATCACCTGCCAGATCAAAGCTGTTGTTTGAAATGACTATATTAGCAACGTCGATGGAATATGGATTAGTTGAATTTAAAGCATTTGCCAAGACAAGCACATCCCTATTGCTTAATGCAAAGTCAATTCCTGAAATTTCCAAGGAATTTACATTCTTGCCAAGATTGAATAAAGGATTTCCATCTCCTGCACTGATGATTGTAGAAGGTCCAATCAATTTAATGTCCTTGCTTATATTGATATTGGAGACTCCTTGATATACATCATCACCTAAAAGGACAGTATCACCGGATTTAGCATTGTCGATGATTTCCTGAAGGTCTTTTGAAGTCTTATTGACCTTAGCCTTATTAAGAACAACTATAGGAATGTTGGCACTTATGTTGTTATTTGAAAGGGAGGTGTTGGAATTATTGTAATATGCAATTCCATAGGTATAATTTGAAACTCCAGTCTTGTTTTTAATCAATATACTGTTTCCGCTTAATGTGGATTGATTAGCATTAGCCCCTACCTCAATACCTATAGCGGAATATGCTGCATTTATTGTAATTTCATTGTTAAGGAAATTGTTATTTAAGGAGTTTTCACTTGAATTGAATTCTATTGCACCAATAACACCTGCACCATACATCAATGGATCATTGGAGTCAAGTGTGATTATATTGTTTGAAATGAGATTATTATCTCCGCCTAAGTGAACAAATACACCTGCAATAGCGTTACAGGATTCGTTTGTAGCTACAAAGTCATCTCCAAGATTGGAACTTACATTAACTTCATTTTGAATAAATGCATTGTCAGATGAATAAATAAATACAATTCCATAGGTCTTGAAGATTTTTGAAACAATATGGGTTCCGTTTTGAACTCCCTCATAACCAGTAGTGTTTGAGGCAGTTCCATCAAGGCAACCGTCGATGCATCCATCCAAACAACCGTCAAGACAACCATCCAGGCATCCGTCCAAACAGCCATCCAGACAACCATCAAGACAGCCATCGAGACAGCCGACAAGACAACCATAATTATCGCAGGTGTAATTTTCGCCTGTGCCGATTGTAGTTAAACTGTTGTTTTCTATAATTACATTGCTTACCTTATATGCCATGATTGCAGCAGTAAGGTAATTTCCTTCAGCCTTAAGAGTATTGTTTACAATATTGGAAGAGGTAGCCTCCAAGAGATAGATTGCATAAGCTGAATATTGGTCATAAATTGAAATATCACAATTTCTGATTGTGGTGTTTCTGACACCGTTAACCTGAATTCCCCACATGCGGTCAAGATTGTTAAGGTTAGGATTTACAATCTTCAAGTCCTCAATTGAAACGTCATCATCCAATACAATGAATGTAGTGTCATTGAATACTGCATTCAAACCTTTGATTTGAACCTTGTTGTTAATGTAAACCTTTCCTTTACTTGTAAATGTGCCATTGAATATTAATACATCATTTTCCTTAACTATACTGTTTAAATAACCGTTAGCATCAAAGTAATTAGCAAAATTACCCTCATTAATGTAGTGGATGCTTGATTCATTATCGCTTTGGTTTTCACTTGAGTTGCCCTCTGGAATCTCTGAACTTATTGTATTGTTAATCAGTACAATGTCTGTAGAATATTCAGATTCATAGGAAATAGGATTCTCATTTGTACTGTAAATTATATTATCGCTGATTGTAATGTTATGAGGAGCCAATTTTCTGGATTGCTTTACCAAACTGATTGCAGATTGGTTTCCGCTGTTTAAGGTATTTTCCTGAATGGTAATGTTTGAATAGTTCTTGCTAACATAGACTGCACTGGAACTGGTTTCAAAATTGTTGTTTTTAACTATAGTGTCATTTCCATCAACATTCAATCCTACGCCTTCAATATTTTCCAATAGATTGTTTTCGACAATTGAATTGGCACCGACATGAATTGCAGCCCCATTTTCTCCCAATTTGGAATCGTGAATATAATTGTCCTTTACAATACTGTTTGAGGTTACATAGATTGCATAATCTCCACCATCGTCAGAGCTTCCTCCACTATACCATGTTCCATGAACACCATAGATTTCATTTCCAATAATGGTGTTATTAGCCTGATTGGTTCCAATTCCTCTGTATGCATTGTAAATTGTATTGTTTACAGCCTGATTAGCGGTACCCATTATTTGAATTCCATAAACAAAGGATGAAGGTAATGGAACTGTACCATTGCTGTCTGTAGCCCATTCTAATCCTCTTAAACTGTGAACAGTATTGTTGTAAATGTAATTGTAGGAGTTTACTCCACCTCCAGAGCCCATTTCTCCACCGGAGAGATATCCTGTAAGGTAAATTCCATTTGAATCATTTACTACAACATTATTGCTTGATATGTTGTTGTAGAATGAACCGCTTAAGACAATAGCTGAAGGCTGTCCATATCCAGACTTAAAAAAAGTGGATTGAACTGTATTTGAATAAATGTAAGAGTTGTTTACAGTATTCAGGAGAATAGGGTATGAATGAGCTCCTGAAGAGAACAGATCATTGTTTTTAAAAGTCAAATTACTTACATTGTAAGCATTGAAGATAGGAGTATCCTCAAGGGTGGTGTTTAATTTTAAGTTGGAAACAACTGTGCCTTGAGCCCCAGCTATAAACTTGAAATTACAGTCAATAAAGTTTGCAGTATTGTCACTGCTTGTAATTGTTAAAGGAATGTTTATAATAAATGTCTTTTTGTTGAACTTTCCACTGAAGTCCACAGTATCCTTGGATTTAAGTTTGGAAGAAATTACATTTCCTGTGGAATTGAAATAGGTGGAATAGTCTTTTTCAGTTATTTTATAACTTGCAGCCTGATTTGAAGCAGCAAGACCTGTTTTAGTTGAAGAATCAATTGAATCAGAAACATCTATAAAATTAGTAGTCAAATCTGAATCATCCGCAGATTCTGAAACAGAATCAATAGAATCAGAACCAGATAAATCCAAATCAATAGAATCAGAACTAGATAACTCTAAATCAATTGAATCATCAGATGCAGCAGTATCTATGTCCGTAAAGTCTGTTTGTTCTGCACTTACTACACCTATAGCCAATATCATAATTAATAATAATCCTAATATTAAACTAAATTTAGCTTTCATAATACACCTCCATTCGAATTTAAGCCATTAGTAGAGAATAATTAATTATTTTATGAATCATAAAATGATAAGTCAATAAATTATTTTTGAATATGAATAAAAATCTATTAAAAATCATTTTGAATTT